>NZ_JASCPQ010000038.1:0-46651 GCF_029959305.1 Pseudomonas sp. PS01297 | reverse complement strand
AGCTTGCCTCGCGATCTTTTGCCCTTTTAAAAGATCGCGAGGCAAGCTCGCTCCTACAGGAGGGTGATCAGTTGAACTCATCCCCCACCGGATAACGGCTGGCATTCAGGCTTTCTTTGATCTTGCGCAAATGCGGCTGGAAATCCACGCCCCGGCGCAGGGTCATGCCGGTGGCCAGCACGTCCAGCACCGTGAGCTGGATGATGCGCGAAGTCATGGGCATGTAAATGTCCGTGTCTTCGGGCAGCGGGATGTTCAGGCTCAAGGTACTGGCTTTGGCCAGCGGTGAGTTCTCTGCCGTCAGGCCCAGCACCGAAGCCCCATTGGCGCGGGCAATGCGCGCCACTTCAACCAGCTCGCGGGTACGCCCGGTGTACGAAATGATCACGAACAATTCGCCGGTGTGGGCCACCGAGGCGATCATGCGTTGCATCAGCACGTCAGCATGGGCCGTGACCGCCAGGTTGAAACGGAAGAACTTGTGTTGTGCATCCAGCGCCACCGGGGCCGAAGCGCCCAGCCCAAAAAAGTGGATTTGGCGTGCCTGAATCAACAAATCAACGGCGCGGCTGATCAGGTTCGGGTCCAGGGCCTGGCAGGCGCTGTCCAGCGAGGCAATAGCACTGCCGAAAATCTTTTGCGTGTACGCCGCCGGATTGTCATCGGCCTCAACCGCCCGACTCACGTAAGCTGCGCCACTGGCCAGGCTTTGTGCCAATTGCAATTTTAATTCCGGATAACCGCTGACCCCAAACGAGCGGCAAAAGCGATTGACCGTCGGCTCACTGACCGACGCCGCCTGCGCCAGGGCAGCAATGCTGAACCGGGTCGCTTGTTGCGGGTTCTGGAGAATAATTTCAGCTACCTTGCGCTCAGCCTTGTTCAGCTCTTCGAGGCGGCCTTTGATCTGTTCGAGTAAATTTCGCACGCGGTCCATTTGTGTTCCTTGGGTCGGCGATGCAATCAACCGTGCTAAAGCGGTTCGTGAGGTGGCCTATCCTACTGGTGGCCCGAGATGACCACTAGCGGGAATCTGTATTTAGAGAAAATGTTGTGTTTATTACTACATTTTTCCTTGAGTGATGCCTTGAAAAAAGGTATTTGTAGCTTAACTTGATAAAAGAACAAACATCATGCCTTCGATTACGGTTGAACCGTGCACCTTTGCCTTGTTCGGCGCCTTGGGCGATCTGGCCTTGCGCAAACTGTTCCCTGCCTTATATCAACTGGACCGTGCCGGCTTGCTGCATGCCGACACGCGCATTCTGGCGCTGGCCCGTGAGCCGGGCGACGCACTGAGCCACCTGGCGCATATCGACAGTCAGTTGCGCCAGTATGTCGGTGCCAAAGAAATCGAAGATGACGTGCTCACGCGCTTTTTGGCGCGCTTGAGCTACCTGCATGTGGATTTTCTCAAGACCGAAGATTACGTGCCGCTGGCCGAACTGGCGGGGACCGAACAGCGAGTCATCGCTTACTTCGCCACCCCGGCCGCGGTCTACGGCGCCATTTGCGAAAACCTGTCCAAAGTCGGCCTAGCTGACAACGCCCGTGTGGTGCTGGAAAAGCCGATCGGTTCGGACCTTGAGTCGTCGCGCAAGGTCAACGACGCCGTGGCGCAGTTCTTCCCCGAGAACCGCGTGTACCGCATCGACCACTACCTGGGTAAAGAGACGGTTCAAAACCTGATCGCCCTGCGCTTTGCCAACAGCCTGTTCGAAACCCAGTGGAACCAACGCTACATCTCCCACGTGGAAATCACCGTGGCCGAGAAGGTCGGCATTGAGGGCCGTTGGGGTTACTTCGACAAGGCTGGCCAGTTGCGCGACATGATTCAAAACCACTTGTTGCAGTTGCTCTGCCTGATCGCCATGGACCCGCCTGCGGACTTGTCGGCAGACAGCATCCGCGACGAGAAAGTCAAAGTGCTCAAGGCCCTGGCGCCGATCAGCGCCGAAGGCCTGACCACCCAGGTGGTACGCGGTCAGTACATCGCCGGCTACAGCGAAGGCCAGTCGGTGCCGGGCTACCTGGAAGAAGAAAACTCCAACACCCAGAGCGACACCGAAACTTTCGTCGCCCTGCGTGCAGATATTCGCAACTGGCGTTGGGCCGGTGTGCCGTTTTACCTGCGTACCGGCAAGCGCATGCCGCAAAAGCTGTCGCAGATCGTGATCCACTTCAAGGAGCCGTCGCATTACATCTTCGCTCCTGAACAGCGCCTGCAAATCGGTAACAAGCTGATCATTCGCTTGCAGCCGGACGAAGGCATTTCCCTGCGGGTGATGACCAAGGATCAAGGCCTGGACAAAGGCATGCACCTGCGCAGCGGCCCGTTGCAATTGAATTTTTCCGACACGTATCACAGCGCGCGGGTCCCGGACGCCTACGAGCGTTTGTTGCTCGAAGTGATGCGCGGCAACCAGAACCTGTTCGTACGCAAAGATGAAATCGAAGCGGCGTGGAAGTGGTGCGACCAGTTGATCGCCGGCTGGAAAAAGTCCGGTGACATGCCCAAGCCTTACGCGGCGGGCTCCTGGGGGCCGATGAGCTCCATTGCACTGATTACACGAGACGGGAGGTCTTGGTATGGCGATATCTGATTTGAAACTGCCCGAAGGTGTCACTGCGCACACCTTCAAAAACCCGGCGGTACTGGCCGAGGAGCTGGCCACTAAGGTGGTCGGGCAACTGAGTGACGCTATTAAAGCGCAAGGCACTGCGACCTTGGTGGTCTCCGGTGGGCGTAGCCCGGTGGCGTTTTTCCAGAGTTTGATCAAACAACCGCTCGACTGGTCAAAAGTGGTCGTCAGCCTGGCTGACGAGCGCTGGGTGCCGGTAGAGCACGCCGACAGCAATGCCGGTTTGCTGAAAAAACATTTGCTCCAGGGTCCGGCTGCTAAAGCGCGCTTTGTGGGCTTGTACAACGTTGCTGCCAATCTCGAAGATGCCGCAGAACAGGCCGATCGAGCCTTGGCCGAGCTGCCGCCGATTGACGTGCTGATTCTGGGCATGGGCGATGACGGGCATACCGCTTCGTTGTTCCCGAACAGCCCGAACCTGGCCGAAGCGTTGACGCTGGACAACCCCCGTCGCTGCTGGCCGATGCTGGCGCCAACTGTGCCGCATCAGCGTTTGAGCATGAGCCGCAGCCTGTTGGCGAGCGCAAAACACAAGGTCCTGTCGATTAGCGGGCAGGGCAAATTGAACACCCTCAACGATGCGCTGGGAGGCACCGACATTGCCGCCTTGCCGATTCGTGCCTTTCTGCAACCTACGTTAGAGATTTACTGGTGCCCATGAGCCAAGGATCAGCTGCCATGACAACACGCATTGCCAACGTCTCGATGGCGCAAAAAGTCGCCCTGATCGACGATTTGTGCGCCAAGGCGCGCATTT
Organism: Pseudomonas sp. PS01297; assembly: GCF_029959305.1. Taxonomy (NCBI): domain Bacteria; kingdom Pseudomonadati; phylum Pseudomonadota; class Gammaproteobacteria; order Pseudomonadales; family Pseudomonadaceae; genus Pseudomonas; species Pseudomonas sp. PS01297. The sequence continues at coordinate 43,252 of NZ_JASCPQ010000038.1, read as the reverse complement.
TGCCGGTGATTACCATTGCGCGTAAGCAGGACATTTTGCCGTTGGCCGATGCGCTGGCGGCAGGTGGCCTGACAGCCCTGGAAGTCACCCTGCGTTCAGAGTTCGGCCTGGAAGCCATCCGCGTACTGCGTGATCAGCGCCCTGAGCTGGTGACCGGTGCTGGCACCATTCTGGATCGCCACATGCTGGCGGCTGCCGAAGAGGCCGGTTCGCAATTTATCGTCACGCCGGGCATTACCCGTGACCTGCTCGAAGCCAGCGTGGCCAGCGATATCCCGCTGCTGCCGGGCATCAGCAATGCCTCCGGCATCATGGAAGGCTATGGCCTGGGCTATCGCCGATTCAAACTGTTCCCGGCTGAAGTCAGCGGTGGCGTCGCCGCCATCAAGGCGCTGGGCGGCCCGTTTGGCGAAGTGAAGTTCTGCCCGACCGGCGGTGTAGGCCCGGCGAATATCCGCAACTACATGGCGTTGAAAAACGTCATGTGCGTGGGCGGTAGTTGGATGCTAGACAGCGAGTGGATCAAAAACGGTGATTGGGCGCGCATTCAAGAATGCACCGCCGAGGCACTGGCACTGCTGGATTGATGACCTTGTAACGAATTGTTGTGTGTTCTACGGTTTTTGGTGCGCTTGGTCGGCGCACCTTTTTTTTGCCTGTCGATAGGGGCCTTTTAACCTTGCGGATCAAGATCAAAAGATCGCGAGGCAAGCTCGCTCCTACAACTACGTCCGGGCGCGCAGCGGCCGTATAACCCTCTCATCGTTCAATGACGTGGCTTGGGCTTGCCATGTTTGGCCCGCAACGGGTCCAGCAGGTCCGAGAGGCCGTTGTGATCGATCTCTTGCATCAACGCCAGCAAACCACCCAATTCCCCTTTGGGGAAGCCTTCGCGGGCAAACCAGTTCAGGTACTGACCCGGCAGGTCGGCGATGATTCGGCCTTTGTATTTGCCGAAGGGCATTTCGTGGGTGATCAGCAGTTCGAGTTTTTCGGGGTTCATTCCTGGGCCTTCAGTGCGTGCAGCAACAGGTGGAAAATACAGGCATTTTGCATGCAGGCCAAATGACAGATCATGCAAAACCGCCGGAAGCTGGTTTTCTATAATTAGGTAAGTTATTGATTTATAAGTTTTTATTTTTATTCAAAAGCTGGCACGAGGACTGCAATCTCTATTGCACGATCCTCAACTCAGCAAGGAATTGAAAAATGACTGACCTTAATAAAGAAGCCATCTCTGTCCTGAACGACCTGATCGAAACCAGCAAAGATGGCCAGGAAGGCTTCAAGACCTGCGCCGAAGACATCAAGAACCCTGAGCTCAAAGCGCTGTTTGTTAAGCGTTCTGCAGATTGCGGTACGGCCGCAGCTGAGCTTCAGGCTGAAGTGCGCAAGCTTGGCGGTGACCCGGAAACCAGCACCAGCGTAGCCGGTGACCTGCACCGTCGTTGGGTCGACGTTAAGTCGATCTTTACCGGCAAAGGTGAAGAGGCTGTGCTCAACGAAGCCGAGCGCGGTGAAGACCATGCGCTGAAAGCGTATAAAGAAGCGCTGGAGAAAATCTCCAAGCACAACCTGATCGGCATCCGTGATGTGGTTGAGCGCCAGTACTTGAACGTACAACGCAACCACGACCAGGTTAAAGCACTGCGTAACCAGGCGCGTGCCCGGGCTTAACCTCAGCCCTTAAGCCAATGTGGGAGCGGGCTTGCCCGCGATAGCAGCAACGCGGTCTTTAACAGGACCGCGTTGTTTTTATCGCGAGCAAGCCCGCTCCCACTTTTTTGGCGCTCAATCAGCCAATGCTGATGGCTGGCAACACCGGCAGGTTCACGGTTTGTTGCTTGCGTGGCGCAATGATCTCAGCTTCGCCGTCGACCACGATTTCTTCACGTTGGTTGAACACTCGGGTGGCAATGCGCACGCGAAACTTTGGCAGCTTTTCCAGAATCTCCAGACGCACGGTCAGGGTGTCGCCGATTTTGACCGGCTTCTGAAAGGTCATTTGCTGGCCCACATAAATAGTGCCCGGGCCAGGCAGCTCGCACGCCACGGCCGCGCTGATCAGTGCACCGCTGAACATGCCGTGGGCAATGCGCTCTTTGAACATGGTGGCGGCGGCAAATTCTGGGTCGAGGTGCACCGGGTTGTGGTCACCAGACATGGCCGCAAAAAGCTGAATATCACGCTCTTCGACGGTTTTGCTGTAGCTGGCAGTCTGGCCGACTTCGAGGGCTTCGTACGGGGTGTTGGTAACCTGGGTCATCTAGCGCATGTCCTGTGACGGGTGATTAGTTTCAAGTTTTTGATTTTAAAGTCTTTTTAAAAAAGAAGTGATTCGATTATTCGCTGCGCGGCGGGCGTGAACAGCTTAGCGCCTGATTCAGCCATGCGATGACATCAGCCGTCACATCGTCGCGGTTGGTTTCATTAAATAGCTCATGACGCGCGTGGGGGTACAGATTGAGTTGCACCTGTTGAAGTCCCGCCTTGCGCAAAGCGTCGCTCAGATCTACCAGACGCTTGCCTTCACTGACCGGGTCACAGGTGCCGCCGATAACCAAAACCGGAAGTGAAGAGTCAATCTGGACGAGATTGGACGCTTTGCTGATTTGCTGCAAGCCACCGAGCAGGTCGACCCACAACTGATTGGTGCACCTAAAACCGCACAACGGGTCATTGGCGTAGGCGTCGACCTCGGCCGGATCACGGCTCAGCCAGTCATAGCGTGTGCGATTGGGCTTGAAGGCTTTATTGAATGAACCGAACGACAGCCATTCGATCAGCGCGCTGCGGCCTTTAGGCCCTTGGCGCCAACGCTCGAAACGGGCAATCAGGCTGGCGCTGCGGTACAACGCCACCGGTTGAAAATTGGAAGCGCTGAGGATCGCGCCCTGTACGCTGGCGCTGTGATGCAGCAAGTACGCCTGGGCGATGTAACTGCCCATGCTGTGGCCGAGAATAAACACGGGTGTGCCGGGGTGCGACTGGCCAATGTGGCGGTTAAGGTTTGCTACATCGCTGACCACCGCGCACCAGCCGTCTTCATCGGCGTAATAACCCAGCGTGCCGCGTTCTGCCGTCTTGCCATGCCCGCGCTGGTCGTGGGCATACAGCCCAAAACCGGCCTCACTCAAGGCCTGGCCCAAACGTGCGTAGCGCCCACCGTGCTCGGCCATGCCATGGGCCAACAAGACAATTGCTTTGGGCTTATCCTCAGGTAGCCACTGGTGCACGAAAAGCCCTGTACGGTCATTCGTCTCCAGCCAAAAGGTGTGTGGGTTCATGGCAGTTCCTTTACACGGTGTCGTAGCACTGTATAGCGCATTAACGGCACCACAGGCGAAATCACAGTAATAAGATTCAAGATGTAAATGGCGAAGATCGCCTTATTTGCCTACTACTTGATAACTGTTAACGTCCGGATGCTGTGCTTTTACTGCATCACGATGCAGCCAGACATGCTCAGGTAAGAGGATAAAAACAATGCATCCTGATTTCTGGAACGACAAACGTCCCGCAGGCGTACCGCTGGACATTGATATGACTGCCTTCACCTCAGTGGTGGATGTCTTTGAGCGCTCCTGCAAAAAATTTGCAGACCGGCCTGCCTTCAGTAACCTCGGGGTCACCCTGACCTATGCCGAGCTTGATCGCCTCAGCGCGGCGTTTGCCGGTTATTTGCAGCAGCACACCAACCTGGTGCCCGGTGACCGCATCGCAGTTCAAATGCCCAATATTCTGCAGTACCCAATTGCGGTGTTTGGTGCGTTGCGTGCGGGCCTGGTGGTGGTTAACACCAACCCGTTGTACACCTCGCGTGAAATGCGCCATCAGTTCAAGAGTGCGGGCATACGTGCATTGGTCTACCTGAACATGTTTGGCAAGCGCGTACAGGAGGTGCTCGAAGACACTGAAATCGAATACCTGATCGAAGCAAAAATGGGCGACCTGATGCCCACCGTCAAAGGTTGGGTCACTAACCTGGTGGTCGATAAGGTTAAAAAGCTCGTGCCGTCCTACCGGTTGCCGCAGGCCATTCCTTTCAAGCAGGTGTTGCAGCAAGGAGCAGGGCATCCGTTGCGGTCGCTGCAAGTCAGGCTGGATGATATTGCTGTGCTGCAATACACCGGCGGCACCACGGGGTTGCCGAAAGGCGCAATGCTGACCCATGGCAATCTCGTCGCCAATATGCAGCAGATTCGCGGCTGCTTGTCCCAGCATGCCGAAGATGGTTTGCCGCTGCTCAAGGAAGGCCAGGAAGTCATGGTGGCGCCGTTGCCGCTCTACCATATCTATGCGTTCACCGCGAATTGCATGTGCATGATGGTGACCGGCAACCACAACATTCTGATCACCAACCCGCGTGACATCGCAGGCTTTATCAAGGAGCTCAAAAACTGGCGTTTCACTGCATTTTTGGGCCTGAACACCCTGTTTGTGGCGCTGATGGACCACCCGGAATTCAAGACCCTGGATTTCTCCTCACTCAAACTCACCAACTCGGGCGGCACGGCGCTGGTCAAGGCCACGGCCGAGCGTTGGGAAAAACTCACCGGTTGCCGCATCGTCGAAGGCTACGGCCTGACCGAAACGTCGCCGGTCGCCAGTGCCAACCCTTATGGCGGGTTTGCCCGACTGGGCACGGTGGGCATGCCGGTGCCGGGCACGCTCATGAAAGTCATCAGCGATGACGGAGCTGAACTGGGGCTGGGAGAGCGCGGCGAACTGTGCGTCAAAGGCCCGCAGGTCATGAAAGGCTACTGGAAAAACCCCGAAGCCACGGCCGAGGTGCTGGATGCGGAGGGCTGGTTCAAAACCGGCGATATCGCGGTGATCGATCCCGATGGGTATGTGCGCATCGTCGACCGTAAAAAAGACCTGATCATCGTCTCCGGTTTCAATGTGTACCCCAACGAAATCGAAGACATCGTGATGGCTCACCCCAAGGTGGCGAACTGTGCCGTTATCGGAGTACCCGACGAACGGACAGGCGAAGCCGTCAAATTGTTCGTGGTGCCGCGTGCTGGCGGGGTGAGCGTTGAAGAGCTCAAGGCGTACTGCAAAGACAATTTCACCGGTTACAAAGTGCCCAAGCAGATTGTGGTTCGGGATTCATTGCCCATGACGCCGGTGGGCAAGATCCTGCGCCGCGAGTTACGAGATACCGTCTGATTCGTTCAGTCAGGCGACAAATGCCCGTGTGCCATTGGCACGCGGGCTTTTTTATTGTGTGCAAAATCAACCGGTGCGCGTCTTCAAAAGGCCCTTAATGGCGCTGTAAGCCTTTGTTTAGACGGGTTTTGACAAAAATAGAGTTATGGCTCTAATGGTGACTTAGGATTGTAGGACAGTCAGAAAAGTGACGCTAAGGGCCTTTTTTGGCTCTAGGCGGCCTCTGGCAAAGCTGCTACTCTCGGCGCGCTTTGTGACTTCTCGGTAAGTAAAAAAGCCAGAATTACCATTACAAAAATCAAACAAATAATAACCGCATCAAATGCGGTGAAGAATTCGCGACGCTGAGGAGTGGGCTTCCATGATTGAAGACTTTTGGAAGGATAAGTACCCAGCTGGGATTGCTGCTGAAATCAATCCTGACGAATACCCAAATATTCAGACGGTATTGCGCCAATCTTGCCAACGTTTCGCCGATAAGCCGGCCTTCAGTAACCTCGGCAAAACCATCACCTACGGTGAGCTTTACGAGCTGTCAGGCGCCTTTGCTGCCTGGTTGCAACAGCACACCGACCTGCAACCTGGCGACCGTATCGCCGTACAACTGCCCAACCTGTTGCAATACCCGATTGCTGTGTTCGGAGCCATCCGCGCCGGTTTGATCGTGGTCAACACCAACCCGCTGTACACCGCGCGGGAAATGGAACACCAGTTCAATGACTCCGGCGCCAAGGCGCTGGTGTGCCTGGCCAACATGGCGCACCTCGCCGAAAAGGTCGTGCCGCAGACCTCGGTCAAGTATGTGATCGTCACCGAAGTGGCCGACATGCTGTCGCCGTTCAAGCGTGTGCTGATCAACAGCGTCATCAAGTACGTGAAGAAAATGGTCCCGGCGTACCACTTGCCGAACGCCATCAAGTTCAACGACATCCTCAGCAAAGGTCATGGCCAGCCCGTCAAGGAAGCCAACCCGATCAGCAGCGATGTCGCGGTGCTTCAATACACCGGCGGCACCACCGGCGTGGCCAAGGGCGCGATGCTGTCCCACCGCAACTTGATCGCCAACATGTTGCAGTGCAAGGCGCTGATGGGCTCCAACCTCAATGAAGGCAGCGAGATCCTCATCACCCCGTTGCCGCTGTACCACATCTACGCGTTTACCTTCCATTGCATGGCGATGATGTTGCTGGGCAACCACAACATCCTGATCAGCAACCCGCGCGATCTGCCGGCGATGGTCAAAGAGCTGTCGAAGTGGAAGTTCTCGGGCTTTGTCGGGCTCAACACCTTGTTTATTGCCCTGTGTAACAGCGAGGCTTTCCGCAAGCTGGACTTTTCGCACCTCAAGGTCACCTTGTCGGGCGGTATGGCGTTGCAATTGTCAGTGGCTGAGCGCTGGAAGACCGTGACCGGTTGTCCGATCTGCGAAGGCTACGGCATGACCGAAACCAGTCCGGTGGCGTCGGTCAACCCGATCCAGAACATCCAGGTGGGCACCATCGGGATCCCGATGCCTTCTACCTTGTGCAAAGTCATCAACGATGCGGGCGAAGAGTTGCCGTTGGGTGAAATTGGCGAGCTGTGCATCAAAGGCCCGCAGGTCATGAAAGGCTACTGGGAGCGCCCTGACGCCACCGCCGAAATCATGGACAGCGATGGCTGGTTGAAGTCCGGTGACATTGCGGTGATTCAGCCGGATGGCTATATGCGCATCGTTGACCGCAAAAAAGACATGATCCTGGTGTCGGGCTTCAACGTGTACCCGAACGAGCTGGAAGACGTCATGGCCTCGTTGCCAGGTGTTTTGCAGTCGGCGGCGATTGGTATTCCGGATGAAAAAACCGGTGAACTGATCAAGGTCTTCATCGTGGTCAAGCCGGGCATGACCCTGACCAAAGAACAGGTCATGGCGCACATGCGGGCCAACCTGACGGCTTACAAAGCACCCAAGATCATCGAGTTCCGTGAGAGCCTGCCAACGACCAACGTGGGCAAGATCTTGCGTCGCGAATTACGCGATGAAGAACTGAAAAAACTGGGCCTCAAAAAATAACCCCGCCCAGACACAACAAAGCCCCGCATTGCGGGGCTTTGTTGTTTTTGCAGCGGCTGCACACCCTCTGTAGGAGCGAGCTTGTCTCGCGATCTGTTTAAAAGATCAAAAGATCGCGAGACAAGCTCGCTCCTACAGGGGGCTAGCTCAATTACTTCTGCAGGAACTGCGCGAAATTGACGCCGGTGCCTGCTGGACGCACGTCCTGCAGGAAGGAGTCTTTGTCAGCGCTCAGTTCAAGGCTCATGGTCGGCGTGCGCTTGTGCGTCGCTCGGACCACCATGCCTTCGCGTTTTTCACGCAGGAAAGCGGTAGTGACCTTCAAATGCAGCAACTCATCGGTGCTCGGGGTGTGCAACAGCAGGTGCACCCATTCGTATTGACCGATGGCCAGGCGGGCCAGAGGAATATCGAACCACCAGATGTTCTTGTTGGTGTTCAACGTAGCGAGATGGCAGTTGTTGACGCCCAGTACCGCGCCGCCAAGTTCCTGGTTTCTGCGGGCGATGGCCTGCTTTTTATCGAGTTTCATAACCTTCCTACAATTGCGGATCTTCAGCGCCATAGCCTGAATACGTTGCGCATTCTCAGGGGTTAGCGGGCAAACATAAAGCGCAACCTGCGCTGCGCGACGAAATGAGCCACAGAAAATAAATGAAACTCTGCTCGACGTCTGCGGGTCAACCTAGATGTCGAGAATGACATCCGAACTTTCACTAGGAGAAATCCCATGAGCAGCACTGGCGATAAGATCAAAGGCATGGCGAACGAAGCAGTAGGCAATGTCAAACAAGCGGTGGGTAAAGCCACCGACAACGACAAGCTGCGCGCAGAAGGCAAAGCCCAGGAACTGAAGGGCGAAGCGCAGCAGACTGTCGGTAAAGCCAAAGATGCAGTGAAGAACACCGTCGATAAAGCGTAATCGGGTACTTCGTCACTTGCCCTGAAAACGGCCATCCTCGAGGTGGCCGTTTTTATGGGTTTTGCGGTTACGTATTTCCAAAGTCGCCATTTGAACTACTTTTGAGGTAAAACCCCCGTACTGAACCCGTTGCAGAGGGTGTGTCGAGCTCAATTTATAAGCGGCGAAAGGAGACGCTATGATTTTTCCGGTCTTGAATGGCCTGCCGTTAGGCAAAGTGTTGGTGCGTACGGTCAAAGAGTTTATCGACGATGAAATGTCGACCTACGCTTCGGCATTGGCCTATCAAATGCTCTTCTCGCTGTTCCCGTTCATCCTGTTTCTGATCGCACTGATCGGCTTTTTGCATTTGCCCGACTTTTTCAGCTGGCTGCGTTTGCAGTCCGAGCTGGTCCTGCCGCCACAAGCGCTGGAGCAGGTGAACCCGGTGATTGACCAGTTGGAGCAATCGAAGGGTGGCTTGCTGTCTTTCGGTATTGTCGTCGCGCTGTGGACTGCTTCGGCGGGTGTGCGCTTGATGATGAGTGCCATGAACGCCGCCTACGACGTGGTGGAAGGGCGGCCGATCTGGAAGCGTTTTCCGCTGTCGATTTTTTACACCATCGGCATTGCCGGAATGCTCCTGGCTGCTGCCGCGTTGATGGTGCTGGGGCCGCAAGTGATGGGCTGGCTGGCAGGGCAGGTGGGGCTTGAGGAGTTTGTGGTCACGCTGTGGACCATCCTGCGCTGGCCAGTGATTATCTTGCTGATGATGGTGGCCGTGGCGGTCATTTACTACGTGATGCCAGACGTTGAGCAGAAGTTTCGTTTTATTACGCCAGGCTCGGTGTTGGCCGTGGTGGTGTGGATCGCAGCGTCGTTGGGTTTTGCGTTTTATGTGAAAACCTTCGCCGATTACAACGCGATGTATGGCAGCATCGGGGCGATCATTGTGCTGTTGCTGTATTTCTATATTTCGTCAGCCGTATTGTTGTTGGGGGCTGAAATGAACGCTGTTATCGAGCACATGTCAGCTGAAGGCAAAGATCCGGGTGAGAAAACCTTCGAAGAGTCCGACGACACACCGCATGTGTCCGGGCTTGGGCGCGACCACTCCCTTAAATCCACTTCAGATGAAGCCTGATTATGATTCGTGAAATTTTGAAAATGGGTGATGAGCGCCTGCTGCGAGTTGCCAAGCCAGTGCCTCCCGAGATGTTTGACACGCCAGAGCTGTGGCAACTGATCGACGACATGCTGCAGACCATGGAGCACGCCGGGGGCGTTGGTCTGGCGGCTCCGCAAATTGGCGTTGATTTGCAACTGGTGATCTTTGGCTTCGAACACAGTGAGCGTTACCCGGACGCCGAACCCGTGCCGCAAACCATCCTGATCAACCCGCTGATCACGCCATTGAGCCCTGCGGTTGAAGAAGACTGGGAAGGTTGCCTGTCCGTGCCAGGGCTGCGCGGTGTGGTCGAGCGCTTCGAGAAGATCCGCTACGAAGGTTTTGACCCTAAAGGTGAACCGGTGGTACGCGTTGCTGAAGGTTTCCATGCGCGCGTGGTGCAGCACGAATGTGATCACCTGATCGGTCGTCTGTACCCGTCACGCATCAAGGACTTCAGCAAGTTCGGCTTTATTGAGGTGTTGTTCCCGGAGCTGGCGCCGGGCACGCAAGAGTAGGCTCAAGGCCCATCGCTATCATCGCTTTATTGCGTTGATAGCGAACCAGCCGCTCATGCAGCACATAGGGCAAGTCGACTTCCACGCTAAACCCCAGCCCTTCATAAAAGCCTTGCAACTCGGGGTCGCAGAACAGCCATACCGGCCCCTCGCAGGCTGCCACAGACGCCTTCACCAATGCTCCGGCAACCCCTTGCCCTCGTAGCGCGGGCGCAACAAATAACCCGGTCAGCCAGTAGCCATGTGCCATTGAGCGAAGGCACAACCCGCCAATGATGTCTTGTTGGCGTGCGACCCACAGTTGTGCGTCTTTACTGGCTTTCATCGACGACTGATGCGCGCGGTAAAACTTATTCATTAATGGCCACAATGGCGCTTCGAGCGGGGCGTAAACAATGGCGGTCATGTCGTCCACGGGCGTTGATAATAAGCGCGCAGTATATACACAGCGCTGAATCATTTAAGTCTCTCGATCTGTATTCGTTTGAGTGTTTATTGGCGATGAGAAAGTGCACTTTCCGGGCTTTTTTGAATATTCACGTTTAACCATAAGTTAGCCAGCTAACCGAATAGAGGAGCTGCGCGCAGCCCGTACTGTGCGTTTCGTCGCCCCTTGCTGGCAATTGGCTTGCACCCTGTTTAGGCCTGTCTATGCTTGGGATCATAGGGGCCCGAATATGAAGTGGTTTTTCCCCTGATTGGTTGTAATGCAAACAGCAAGCGTTACATGGGCTGAGGTTTTGTTGTGCCTTGAAAATTACACATCATCACAAGAAAGCACCATCAGGGGTTGAGTCATGTTTAATTCGCGTCGCAAAGCCGACCTGCTCGAGAATCAGCGCTTAAGTTGTTCTTTGGAGGACATGAAGGCCAAGGCATTGGCCGTCAGTCGTTCAATGGCCATCATCGAGTTCACCCCTGAAGGGATCATTCTTGAGGCCAATGACAATTTTTGCCGGGCGATGGGTTATACCGTCGACGAGATTCGCGGCAAGCATCACCGGATTTTTTGCGAAGACGCTTACCAGCGCGGCATTGAATACGCGCAATTCTGGAAGAGCCTGGCCAGTGGTGCGCCGTTAAGCGGGACGTTTACCCGGCTCGACAAAGCAGGGCGTGAAATCTGGCTAGAGGCCAGCTACATGCCGATCACCGACGCCAGCGGGCAGGTGCTCAGTGTGATGAAAGTGGCGGCCGACATCACCGACCGGGTCAATAAAGAGCACGAAAACCAGAGCATCGTGAATGCCTTGAGCCGCTCCATGGCCATGATCGAGTTTTCACCTGATGGCCGGGTCATCAATGCCAATCAGAACTTTCTCAACACTGTGCATTATTCGTTGCAAGAGATCGTAGGCCAGCACCACAGCATGTTTTGCCGTCGCAGCGAAGCCGAGTCCGCCGAATACAAAGCCTTTTGGGAGTCGCTTAATCGCGGCGAATACCATTCCAGACGTTTCGAACGGGTCGATAAATATGGCCACACGGTTTTTCTGGAGGCTTCCTACAACCCGATTTTCGATGCCAAAGGCCGCCTGTATAAAGTGGTGAAGTTTGCCAGCGACATCACTGCACAAGTCAGCAACCTGCAAACCGCCGCTGAATCGGCCCACGCGACCTCAGTGCAAAACGACGCGTGCGCGCAGAAAGGTTCGCAAGTGGTTCAGCAAACGGTGCAAACCATCGAGGCCATTTCCAAGGACCTCAACGAGGCCGCGAGCAGTATCGATGCGGTGAGCAAGCAGTCGGAAATCATCGGCAAAATCGTTCAGACCATTCGCGGCATTGCCGATCAAACCAACCTGTTGGCGCTCAATGCGGCCATTGAAGCGGCCAGGGCCGGTGAGCATGGCCGTGGCTTTGCGGTGGTGGCTGACGAGGTCAGGAGCCTGGCGGCGCGCACCAGTGCGGCAACCATTGAAATTGTCGAGGTGGTGCGTAAAAACCATGACCTGTCGTTGAGCGCGGTAAACAGCATGCAATCGAGCTTGAGCCGCACCGGGCTGGGGGTTTCACTGGCCAATGAGGCGGGGGAGGCGATTCTGGAGATCCAGCAGGGCTCCCGGCATGTGGTCGACGCCATCAGCCAGTTCAATTCGACGTTGCAGATCAGTTAAGGCGCGTGCCCGTGGGAACGGGCTTGCTCGTGATTGAATCGGCGTGGTTTAACGGTAAGACCGCGCCGATAGCATCGCGAGCAAGCCCGCTCCCACGATGCCCTTCTGTTACCGGGCTTATGATTCGAGGTGTGCGGTCACACCAGGTCGGTTGAGCGTTTCTCAGCAACCTGCTGCTGGGCGGCAGCTTGTTTGATCGCTTCTTTTTGCTGCATGAGCGCGGTGATCTGGTCGGTAATTGCCTGCTGCTTCTCTGGTGGCATGGCTTTCACATCGTCCTCTGTCAGGCCCATTTCCTTGAGCAATTGCTCGCGAATCCGTTGCGCCGGTGACTTGCTCATGTAGTCCTTGAACTCGTCGGTCGCCGAGGTCTTGGCCGCCGTGCCGGTGCTTGAAGCGCTGGCCTGCAGCATGACCCGGGTTTTGGCGAAAGCCGCGTTAACGTTATCCGCTTGCGCATTGCCGGCCACGGATGCCGGGGTTGCCTGGAGGTTGGTCAGTGGCTGAGCATTTTGCTGGGCCGCGCTGTACAACGCGCTGGCGGCAGCGTTCGCCGGGTCGAGGTCGGTGCGCTGGGTCTTTTGAATTGCAGACGTATGCTGCGTGCTGATCAACATGAATGTGCCCCTCTAAAAGGTGATGACTATTAGCAGGGCAATAACCGTGCCCAGTCGCAATTACCCATTTTTAAAGGGCCGCAGGCTGGGCGAGGGTGGAGGGGGCAGCGCGAGCGGACAATTCTTGCCGCTCGGCGGCGAACTCAGGTGCTTTCGCGCAGCATCAACTCAAAGCCCATGTCTTGCACCGGCTGTTGCACCTTGTTGCCCGCCATCAAGGTGAGCATCTGCTCGGCGGCGCGACGGCCAATGGCTTCTCGTGGCGTACGAATGCTGCTCAGGCGCGGCACCATGAACTCGGAAGAAGGCAGGTCGTTGAAGCCCAGAATGGAAATTTGCTCCGGGATTTTAATCCCGATGCGGGCGGCTTCCAGCAAGGCGCCGTGGGCAAGGTCGTCGTTACCAAAAAAGATCGCGTCCACGTGAGGGTGAGTGGCCAGCAGCTGTAAGAACAGCTCGCCACCCAGGCCCACGGAAGAGGGGCGTGGTGTCAGCACTTCCAGGTCCGGGTTGTACAGCCCGGCCTCCTGCAAGGCGCGGCGATAACCTTCGCCGCGCAAGAGCGTGCGCTGGTCGAGTTGCGCGCCGATGTAGGCAAGGTGTCGACGCCCGCGAGAGATCAAATGCTGGGCCGCTGTTTCACCGGCTTTTAACTGCGAGAATCCAACGCAATTAAGGCCAGCACCGGCATCCAGTTCCATCATGTACACACAAGGTGTATTGCTCGCTTCAAGCATGCGCCGCGAGCTTTCAGTGCGGTCAAAACCGGTCAGCAACAGGCCGCGCGGCTGGTACGCCATGTAGTTGCGCAGCAGGTTTTCTTCTTCCTCGCGGGAGTAGTGATAGTTACCGATCAGCACTTCAAAACCTTTGGGGCGCAAGACCTCGTGGATGGCTTCGAGGGTGTCGATAAACAGCAAGTTTGATAACGAGGGCACCAGCACCACTACCGAGTGGCTTTGCGCCGAGGCCAGTGCCCGAGCGGCAGGGTTGACCACGTAGTTCAGTTCGTCGGCAGCCTGGCGTACTTTTTCGGCCAGCTCTGTGGCCACGCTGCTGATACCGCGCAAGGCGCGGGAGGCGGTAATCGGGCTGACACCCGCCAGTCGGGCGACTTCATTAAGGGTCGGGCGGCCCGTGGTACGGGGGTTTTTATCGTTTTTAGAGGAGGTCATCAGGGCGGCTTGCCAAACAAAAAACAAGTCACTAAGGTAGCGCTGTCCTTGTCTGTCGGCAATTGCCTAATTGTCTGTGGGATTATTCAAGATCTTTGTATGTCGAGAGCGTCACGGCGTCTCCCCATAAAAATGAGAAATAGACGTCGGTAGCCTGGTCTTTGTGCTTTGCTTTCAGCTAGTGAACGCTTTGACTCAGACAGCGCTGTCTACGGACTGAGGTGTTTCATGAACCAACCTATCACTGCCCTGGTCATCATGGGTGTTGCCGGCTGCGGCAAATCCAGTGTGAGCCAGGCGTTGTGCCATCTTAATGGCGCAACGCCGATTGAAGGCGATGCCTTTCACCCGGCTGCCAACATTGAAAAAATGAGCGCCGGCATTCCCCTGACCGATGAAGACCGTTCTGGCTGGCTGGACAGCTTGTGCGATGAACTGCGCACGGCGATTGCCCGTGGCCAGCGCCCGGTGTTGACCTGTTCGGCGCTTAAACTGCGTTACCGCGAGCGTTTGCGTGCCGCCGTCGATGGCCTGGGGTTCGTGTTTCTGGAACTGACGCCGCAAGTGGCCGCTGACCGTGTAGCGCACCGCCCGGGGCACTTTATGCCCAAGACGCTCATTGACAGCCAGTTTGCGGCTCTCGAAGCGCCGAGCAAGGAACCCTTGGTGCTGACGCTGAACGCGGCAGCCCTGAACATTGACCAGTTGGCGCTCGCTTCTCATGAGTGGTGGCGTGAACATTCTTTACTGGCAACGTCATGATTTTGTTTCAAAAAGACAGCGCTGTCTGTTTGACCCCAGGCTGTTCATTCATCGTTGATAACAAAAACAAAGCAGGAGACGTCCCATGCTAGGCATGTCCCAACACACCTTTCTGCTGCTTGATGCAGTGGTGACGATCATCGGGCTGATCGTGCTGATCACCCGGTTCAAAATACATCCCTTTATTGCCCTTATTATCGCGTCGGCCTTTTTGGGCCTGACCACCGGTATGCCGACCGACCAGATCCTCAAGTCGTTCCAGGAAGGTTTTGGTGGCGTACTGGGTTTTGTCGGGATCATTTTGGCGTTGGGCACGATGCTCGGCAAAATGATGGCTGACTCGGGCGGTGCCGATCAGATTGCCCGCACCCTGATCCGTGCCTTCGGCAAGGAGCGGGTGCAGTGGGCGATGATGTTTGCCGCGTTCCTGGTCGGCATTCCGCTGTTTTTCGAGATCGGTTTTGTCTTGCTGATTCCGCTGGTCTTTATCGTGGCGCGGCGTACCGGCGTGTCGCTGATCAAGATTGGTATTCCGCTGCTGGCCGGTTTGTCGGCGGTGCACGGTCTGGTTCCGCCGCACCCTGGACCGTTGCTGGCGATTGGCGTGTTCGGGGCGGATATCGGTAAAACCATCCTGTACGGTCTGATCGTGGCGTTGCCTACAGCGATCATTGCCGGTCCGATTTACGGCACGTTCATCTCCAAATACATCCCGGGCAACCCGTCTCAGGAACTCGTCGATCAACTGGCCAGCGAGCCTGAGTCCAGCAGCCTGCCGAGCTTTGGCATCACCCTGGCCACGGTATTGTTGCCGGTGTTCCTGATGTTGCTGAAGACGTTTGCCGACGTGGCATTGCCCACGGGCAACTTCTTCCGCGGTTGGATGGACATGATTGGCCACCCGATCAGTGCGCTGTTGCTGGCGTTGCTGTTGTCGCTCTACACCTTCGGTGCGCGGCAGGGGATCGACTCCAAGCGCGTGCTCAAACTGCTCGATGCGAGCCTGGCGCCGACGGCTGCGATTGTGTTCATCATTGGCGCGGGCGGCGGCTTCAAGCAGATGCTGGTGGCCAGCGGCGTGGGTGACGTGATCGGCCATATGGCGGTGCACGCGAACATCTCGCCGATTTTGCTGGCGTGGCTGGTGGCGGCGGTGATTCGTATCGCGACCGGTTCGGCAACCGTGGCGACCATTACCGGGGCGGGGATTGTGTTGCCGGTGGTGGATTTGATTCCGGGCGTGAACCGCGAACTGTTGGTGCTGGCAACGGGCGCAGGCTCGTTGATCCTGTCGCACGTCAACGATGCGGGTTTCTGGCTGGTCAAGCAGTACTTCAACATGACCGTGGTTGAAACCTTCAAGACCTGGACCGCGATGGAAACCATCCTTTCGGTTGTCGGCCTGATCTTCATCATGCTGTTGTCGTTGGTGGTTTAAACGTTGTGAAACCTTGTAGCCGCTGCCGAAGGCTGCGATGGGTTGCGTAGCAACCCTCAAAAGCAGAAGGTCCTTCGGCCCTTAGCGCAGCCTGCGGCAGCGACTACAGGTATATGTTTAGCTGGCGCTCAAACCGTCCGCGCGGAACATCGCGCGGATACCGCGCAAGGCCTGACGGATACGGTCCTGGTTTTCAATCAGGGCAAAGCGAACATGGTCGTCACCATACTCACCAAAGCCTACACCCGGTGAGACACACACCTTGGCATCGGCCAGCAGTTTCTTGGCAAATTCCAGCGAGCCCATTTTGGCGTAAGCCTTGGGGATCTTGGCCCAGACGTACATCGAGGCTTTCGGGTTTTCGACCATCCAGCCCAACTCGTGCAACCCTTTGACCAACACGTTACGGCGCTGGCGGTATTGCTCGGCAATGTCTTTGACGCACTGCTGGTCGCCTTCAAGTGCGGCAATGGCCGCCACTTGCAGCGGGGTGAAGGTGCCGTAGTCGTGGTAGCTCTTGATCCGCGCCAGCGCGTTGACCAGTTCCGGGTTGCCGACCATAAAGCCGATTCGCCAGCCCGCCATGTTGTAGCTTTTGGACAGGGTAAAGAACTCGACGGCGACGTCTTTGGCGCCCGGAACCTGCATGATCGAAGGCGCTTTCCAGCCGTCATAGACGATGTCGGCGTAGGCCAGGTCGTGAACCACCAGCACGTCATATTGCTTGGCCAGGGCCACCACGCGCTCAAAAAAATCCAGTTCGACGCACTGCGCCGTCGGGTTCGATGGAAAGCCCAGGATCATCATTTTGGGTTTAGGGATCGAACCGCGAATGGCTTTTTCCAGCTCTGCAAAAAAGTCCACGCCCGGAATCAAAGGCACCGAGCGCACCTGTGCACCAGCGATCACGGCACCGTAGATGTGAATCGGGTAGCTGGGGTTCGGCACCAGCACGGTGTCGCCCTGGTCGAGGGTGGCGAGCATCAAGTGCGCCAGGCCTTCTTTAGAACCGATGGTGACGATGGCTTCGCTTTCCGGGTCGATCTCCACGTTGTAGCGATCGGCGTACCAGCGAGAAATAGCCCTGCGCAGTCGTGGGATGCCACGCGAAGTCGAGTAGCCGTGAGTGTCCTCACGCTGTGCGACGGTGCAGAGTTTTTCAACGATATGGGGCGGCGTCGGGCCGTCAGGGTTGCCCATGCTGAAGTCGATGATGTCTTCGCCACGACGTCGGGCGGCCATCTTCAGCTCAGCAGTGATGTTGAACACGTAAGGGGGGAGTCGATCTATGCGCGCAAAGCGGCGCGGCGAACCTTGGTCTGCCATGTATGCCTCTGATACGTAAGCGCCCGGAACCGTCCGAGCGACGTTGACCACTGCGGTGGTCTGCGGAAAGACAATAAACGGCGTAATGGCCTTTTGTCTAGATATCTGGCGGGAGAATTTTCTGAAAAAGAAGGTTTATTTAGGTGTTTTTCCTATTACCCACTCCGCGTTTTGCCAAAGGCTCGTTTTAACGGGGGGGCGGTCAAGCCGCAGGCTTTGCCTGCAAGGGCGTGAGAGGCAACACCAAACGCCGCTCACCCCGATAGGCTTCGCCGCGCTCAGACCAGCCCTGGCTTAAGTAAAAAGCCAGGGCTGACGTATTGTCGGGGCTCACCGACAACATCAACTGATTGACGTCGGGCCAGTAATGCTGAATGTCCTGCACGAGCAAGCGCAAACAGATTTTGCCCAGACCTTGGCCTTGCAGTTGCCTGTGCACCTGCAAGGCGTGCAGCGTGGCGCTGCCGGCGTCAGCCCAGTGCGCCAACAGCGGATGCCGCTTGAGCAGCATAAAGGCCACAGGTCGTTCATCGATTAACAGGGCAAAGCCTCTGATCCCCGGATGGCATTGCGCGGGCAATGAGTACAAGGCGCACGCGATGTCACCACTGAACGGTAACTGTTCTGGCAGCACCTCAATGGCGAGCAGTTGCTCGCGCTGCTCAGCGTTTAGGTCTTCGTAGGGGCAGAGGCGGGTCATGCTAGGCCTCAGGGGGCAGGGAAAGCGGCATGGTAAAGGTGAACGTGGTGCCGTGCAGTTCGTCCGACATCACACTCAAGCGGCCATTGTGAGACAGGGCAATCTGGCTGGCAATGTACAAACCCAGGCCAAGACCGGCTTGCGGCGTGTTGCTGGCAGGGCGCGAGTAAGGCTGAAATAAATGCTGCAGCGCTTCAACTGGGATCGGCTGGCCCTGGTTGGTCACGCTTAGCGCAAACATTGCGTTTTGCGTCGTCCCGGTGATGTGCACCGGCCCTGTGGCAGAACCATGGGCGATGGCGTTTGCAAGCAGATTGGAAAGCAACTGAGCCAGGCGGCTGCTGTCACATTCAATGCTTTCTAGCGAGCCGATTGTCGAGTCGATCTGCCGCTCAGGGTAAATATGGCGGACTTCCGAGATCACATGTTCGAGCACTTGCGTGAGGTCCGGGCACGGGCTCAGTAGCACCGGGATCCCGCTGCCGAGCCTTCCACGGGCGAAATCCAGGACATCTTCGACCAACTGCGAGGCGCGCAGGCCACAGGTCTTGATGTGTTGCACGAGATCATGGGTTTGAGGGTTCGGGTACTTGCAGAGCAAGCGATCAGCCGCAGTCGTCATGGCAAACAAAGGGTTGCGCAGGTCATGGCCGAGCACTGCAATAAACTGCTCGCGCAACTCTGCGTGCTCACGGGCCAAAGCCAGCTCTGATTGCGCCTGTTCCAGGTTTTCTTCGGCTTCAATCTGCAGCGAGAGCAGGCGCGAAAAAGACTCCAGTGTGGCCTGGATGGAGGTGTTTTTAAGGGTCGCGGGTTCAGGATCCAAGGCGCACAGCGAGCCAAAGAAGCGGCCGTCAGTGCGATACACCGGTATCGTGAAGTAGCTCTCGAACCGGTAGATTTTGGGCGTTGGGTGGTCGTGGTAGAGCGGGTCTTCGCTGGCTTTGTCGATGAGAATGGGTAACTGCGAGTTCATGCTTTCAAAGCACAGCGTCGTGACCAGATCCAGTTCACCACCGGGTTTCAAGCCAAACCCCAAGTTGTCGAGCACGGCGCAGGCTGTCCAGCTATTAGGCGTCACCCGGGCAACGGCAGCAAAGCGCATGCCGGTCATTTCAGTAATGACTTGAAGGATTGCCGGGACTGCGCTGATCCGGTTAATCGTGGCGATATCCGCAGCGGCACTTGGCCTCATAGAAGAGAATCTCGGCTTGAATGTTATAAAAAGATGATTCTAGCCAGTCTGGGAATAACGGTACAAATTTGTATAAATATTGTATGCATTTGCTCGCCTGACCTCTGCAGGAGCGGTGGGGTAGTCGAGATCAGGTGTCTTGTTTGTCTTGCAGGACTTCGGCTGTTTTGGCGTCCATGTCTACATCCCACTTCACGCCTTTGGTGTCGCGCAATTCAACTTCATACACCAGCTTGCCGTAGGAGTGGTCCAGCTCGGTGTCGAGGATGGTCGCGCCGGGGTGCTTGTCCAGCGCCGCTTGGTTGAGCTTCTCAAAAGCGGCGATTTCGCCCGACTTGAGCAAGCCCGGAATATGGTCTGGGCGCACATCGGCTTGAGCCAGGCCGGCAGTCAGGGTGAGGGCGGTAGCAGCGAAGATGACGTTAAGTGCTTTCATGGTTAATTCCTCTGGGGTGATCTGTTTAGGTGGGATCAGAGTAACCATGGCAACTTAACTCACCCTTAATTTTGCCCTTTGCCTGAAACCAAAGGTGTGACGTACCCTTGGGGTCATTAGCGTCCCCGCCAGAGGGATGAGCGTTCACCTTGTGTGTAAACCATCGTTTCCAGAGAGAGGTTTACCATGCGCATCACTTCGCAACTCATCTGCCAGGCCGCCGACGAGCTTCACGGTTTTGTCGGATTCAATCGCAAGACGCAGCAGTACATCGTGCGTTTTAGTGAGGACTCGTTCGGGATGGATGTTGCCGACGACGCCATCACCCCCACCAGCGAGTTTGTCTGGCAAGACGCCGGGGCCGACACCATGACCCTCAAGCGCGAGTTAATTCAGTTGTTGCTGGATCAAAATATCGACGATCGCCTGAACATCACAGAACCCTTGCGGGTGTACATGCGGCGCGAAGATGTACCGGAAATTTCAGCGGTGCGTCGCTGCCTCAGCTAAGGCTCACCCGGTACGGTGTTTGCCAGCAGGTCGCCAGAACCGATACTGATTTTATTGCGTCCCGTGTTCTTGGCGATGTACAGCGCCTTGTCGGCTTCGTTGAGCCACATCGAGGCGTCGGTGAAGGCCGCCTGGCACGAGGCCAGCCCGATGCTCAGGCTAAAGCGCAGTTCGGGTGCATCGGGGTAGCGAAAGTCGCAACAGCGGTAGCGCAGACGCTCCATGATTTCTTGCGTCTGCGCCAGAGAGCGATTGGGCAAAATCACGCAAAACTCATCGCCGCCGTAACGTCCGGCCAAGTCTTCTGCGCGCAGGTTTTCCTTGAGCGCAATGCTGAACTGGCGCAGTACGCTGTCGCCGACAATATGCCCGTAGGTGTCATTGATACGCTTGAAGTGGTCGATATCAATCAGCGCCAGCGTGGCGTCCGCGTGTGTGTGCTTGCAGGTATGGAAGCTGAGTTGCAGCAGGTCTTTCCAGGAACCGTGATTGAGCAGGCCGGTCAGGCTGTCGGTACGGCTGAGGGCGCTGAAGGCGCGCTTGTGCGCGGCCAGGGTGGTGGCCATTCGATAGCTGATCATGCCCACGGTAAACGGGTAGAGGATCAGAATGGGCAGGCACGCATAGAGTTGTATCGATGTGGTCTCAGGGTTGAAGGCAATCCCGAACATCAGCCATGAGATGACAATGCCCACGCATTGCGCCACGAGCCCGCGGAGCAGCATTTTTGCACCGCCGACCGCCACGTTGTTCATGGTCATCATCGACACAATAATGATGGCCGGCAGAGGATTGAACTGCAGGGTGGCAGCCCAAAAGCCGCCCAACACAGAATCCATCAATATGTTGCTGCGTTCAGCACGATACGGGTATGGCGAGCGGGAAGAGCGCAAGTAGGCCAGTTGTGGCCAGGCAAAACCCGAGGCGAAGAACAATACCCAGACCCAGGTGGGCATGTTAAGTGGGTACAGAGCAGGCATCACGCACAGGCAACCAATCCCCAGGCCAAAGGTTCGCGGCACATAAATGCGCCGTGAAAATGACAAACCTTTACCTCTTTGAGTGTTCATAGGTATCTGCGCAAGGTGTTGAGGCACGGAATGCCACACCCGCTCGTTAAACACAGACGTGTCGGTTTAACGTGCAGGTAATGTCGATCATCGATGCTGGCATTCTGCCTGAGCTTTAAGGGGAATAACCTTAAAACTAGCGTCTCGATGTTAGAAAATGACGATTGACCTTCTGCGGTTCAAAAAACCAGCGTAATAATTGCACTTTGTCTTCTGGAGTCTTTGAAGCATGCCAATCGAGTCTTCTACAAAGGCTGAGCTTAAGCCTGCCGAGCAGCATCAAGGGAAGTTTCGAAATCAGGGTGTCAGGCCAGCCGCAAGCCTGGGCAAAACCTTGGGCATTTTTTGGAAGATGCTGTTTCAAAAGCCTTCAAATACTCGGCCCGCCGCAGCGATCCCGGTCACCCCATTGAGCCGCGAAGCGCTGGACAAAGCGCCTGACTTCAGTGTGTTCCGACTGGGGCACTCCACCTTGTTGCTCAAGCTCAAAGGCAAATTCTGGCTGACCGACCCGGTGTATGCCGAGCGCGCTTCGCCGTTTCAGTGGGCGGGGCCCAAACGTTTTCATGCGCCGCCGATCACCCTGGATGAACTGCCACCGTTGCAAGGCGTGATCTTGTCGCATAACCACTACGACCACCTTGACCAGAAAACCGTGCTGCAACTGGCGGGCAAGACCGAGCACTTTTTGGCCCCGCTAGGGGTGGGCGACCTGCTGATCAAGTGGGGCGTGCCTGCAAACAAAGTACAGCAACTGGATTGGTGGCAAGAAACACAGCGTGACGGCATTCGGTTTATTGCCACGCCGTGCCAGCATTTTTCGGGTCGAGGGTTGTTTGATCACAACGAAACCCTGTGGGTGTCGTGGGTCATGATTATTGATGACGTGCGGATTTTCTTTAGTGGTGACTCTGGCTACTTCGACGGTTTTAAAGTGATCGGTGAACAGTTTGGCCCCTTTGACCTGACCCTCATGGAAACGGGAGCCTACAACGTTGACTGGCCCGATGTGCACATGCAGCCTGAGCACAGCCTGCAAGCCCATATCGACTTGAAAGGCCGTTGGTTGCTGCCTATTCACAACGGCACTTTTGATTTGGCCTTTCATGCCTGGTACGAACCGTTTGAGCGCATTGTGGCGTTGGCAGCAGAACGTAATGTGCTTATCTCGACGCCTGCCATGGGTGAAGCCTTTAACCTGATGCAACCCCACAAAGGCCACGCCTGGTGGCTTGGCGTGCAAACCACCGACGAAGTGCCGGCCAAACAGGCCAGCCTCTGAGGTGCGGGCGGTTTACTCGATCAGGGCGAAGTCCTCCCGGCCCATAGGGTCTGGGGTGGTGCCGCGAAAGTTACTGGCCCAGCTTGGCGCAAAGCCCGGGAAAAACACCAGGCCTTCGGCTTCAAGGGAGTAAGCCAGGGCCAGGAGAGTGACATCGCGCACCCGTTCGGAGGCTTCAAACCGTTGAATGGCCGGCACCGAGACCTTTGACTTGTCGCTCAGTTGTTCAAGGCTCCAGCCGAGCAGTTCCCGGGCTTGCGCACAGTGCAGCGGGGTGAATTGGTTGATGATGATGCGTTCAAACGTGTTGCGCATGGCTGAGTTGGGCATGGGGAAATCTCCAGGGCTGAGTCAGTGCTTGAAAATATACTGTGTTTTTATACAGTTGTTTTCGAGATCGATCAAACTCATTTTTTGAATCAGTGCGCTCGCAGAGAACCCGTGATTCAAGCCCGTTTGCGCGGTAAGCAACGGTCGAAATCTTCGATATAAACAATGCTGTGCGGGCTTTTAATTTTTTACGACTGCTGCGCAGCCGGACGTAGCCTCGCAAGGCTCGTCAACTGCTACAGGGTTGGGGGGCAGAGTTTTTGTCGCGATCTTTAGATTTTGAAAAACAAAAAAGGCCACCTCGCGGCAGCCTCTTTTATCAGCAGTCAGTTCAAGCCCGGGATTAATCCCAGCTCAACGCGCCGCCAGTTTGGTACTCAATAACCCGCGTCTCGAAGAAGTTTTTCTCTTTCTTCAAGTCCATGATTTCGCTCATCCATGGGAATGGGTTGGTGGTGCCCGGGTATTCTTCTTTCAGGCCGATCTGCGACAGGCGGCGGTTAGCGATGAACTTGAGGTAGTCCTCCATCATGGCCGCGTTCATGCCCAGTACACCGCGTGGCATGGTGTCACGCGCGTATTCGATCTCGAGCTGAGTGCCCTGCAAGATCATCTGGGTCGCTTCTTCCTTCATTTCAGCGTCCCACAGGTGCGGGTTTTCGATTTTGATCTGGTTGATCACATCGATGCCGAAGTTCAGGTGCATGGATTCGTCACGCAATATGTACTGGAACTGCTCGGCAACGCCGGTCATCTTGTTGCGGCGACCCATCGACAGGATCTGGGTGAAGCCGCAGTAGAAGAAGATGCCTTCCAGAACGCAGTAGTAGGCGATCAGGTTGCGCAGCAGCTCTTTGTCGGTTTCAACGGTGCCGGTTTCGAACTTCGGATCGGAGATCGAACGGGTGTACTTCAGGCCCCAGGTTGCCTTTTTAGCGACCGACGGGATCTCGTGGTACATGTTGAAGATCTCGCCTTCATCCATGGCCAGCGATTCGATGCAGTACTGGTAGGCGTGGGTGTGGATCGCCTCTTCGAACGCCTGGCGCAGGATGTACTGGCGGCATTCCGGGTTGGTGATCAGGCGGTACACGGCCAGCACCAGGTTGTTGGCAACCAGGGAGTCAGCAGTAGAGAAGAAGCCCAGGTTGCGCATCACGATGCGACGCTCGTCGTCGGTCAGGCCTTCCGGGTTTTTCCAGAGGGCGATGTCGGCGGTCATGTTGACTTCTTGCGGCATCCAGTGGTTTGCGCAACCGTCCAGATACTTCTGCCAGGCCCAGTCGTACTTGAACGGTACGAGCTGGTTGAGGTCGGCACGGCAGTTGATCATCATTTTTTCGTCAACGGCAACGCGAGCGCTGGCGCCTTCGAGTTCTGCCAGGCCTTCAGCGATGTCGAGCTTGTCCAGGGCCGCTTTGGCGCGCTTGATCGCTGCCGAGTCGGTAGCGGTGACAGCACGGGCTTCCTGGGCAGCTACGCCGCCAGCGGCGTCGAGGCGGTCCATGTTGGCTTCGGTTGCATGGCCTGCGTTGGCGCCTTTAACAGCGACTTCGCCTTCGTCTTCTTTGTCGAATTCGTCCCAGCTCAGCATGACGTGTCGTCTCCTGCGTGAGGGCCTTGTGCCCGTGTGGTAACACTGATGGTTTGGTATACACACGGCCCATAGGCCACTTGGATCTAAGAAATGTTGCTGCAGTAGCGGTTTACGCACGCATAAACATGAATGTTTTCGGAGGCTGCCCCGCTGTCGCTCGGGGGATGCAGTAACGATAGCATCTCGCCCTGGCCTTTAAAGCCGGAGCAGCTTGGTGGTCAGCCCGCTCAGGGTGTTAGCACCCTTTGGAGGGCCGAAGTATACGGGGTTTGTACAGGGTATTTCAGCCAGTTTTTTTTCGGCCGATGCGACGAAATGACCTAAATCTGGCCTGGACTTCAACGCAGTGGCGGCCGGGCACGGCTTTCCCGGCTCAGGACCGGTCGGCTGGTATTTTTATGAGGGGGGACAAGCACGGGAGGGTGAGACCGATATCCGTATAGTTCTATGTAGTGCCAGTGCAAGCGGCAAGACACGTAAGGTCTTTTTCATCAGGGTGCGTGACGTGGATGACGCGTAACTGCCCAACCATGAGAAGGTCGCCAAAATGAGTCAAATAGAAGCGTTTAAGTATTATTCGGAAAATTCTTTAAAATCGAGTTTTGAGCAGTGTACGAATTCGGCGCTTGCTGATGGACTGATCACCGGCGTTGAAAAAATCTGGCTTCAACAGGCCTTGGGGACTTATGCGGTCAATACAGTGCCTGCGATTGCCCCGCTGTATGTGAGTCAAGTAGCGTTAGCGCGAGCAGATGACAAGCCGGAATATTTACGCGGGGCATTTGTACTTGCTACCGGGGTGCTACCTTCGGACACTTATTATTTTTATACTTTAATGACGGGGATTCATAAGTTTCTGAGCTGGGCTGATTTAGTCAGGGCTATAAATAAACAGTTTATCGTGAATGATAAATCCCCTCTTTTACACTGTATTCCTTTGGCCAGTCGGCATGCTTTATTGGGCGACGATGTGATAAATTTGACGTTGTTGCCGCTGGAGCTACCCATTTTCAAGACTCTCAGCCAACTCTTTGAACGCTCATTGGGAAATGATCAGTTTGTCGTCCATCAAGTGGTGTCGTACATACCTTCAATTCGATCTGTTCTATTTGACAGACTGAAGTTCAAGCAGGAAGAAAGAAGGCAGGCCACTCCGGCAGACTGTGCAGGGAGTGTTATTACGAGTGAAATGACAATTAATAGCTCTTTGGTGGATTGGGCGTTCGAATATTATTTGAAAAAAGCGCTGCCCAAGCATGAGGGCTTTAGCTATGCGCCCCGTTTGCCCTGCGGCAGTGAACGTGGCAAAAGCAGTGCTGAGATAGAGTTAGAGTTTGTCAGTTTTCTCCACGACTCTACCCATGATCTGGTGAGCACGTTTAGTAAGGCCATAGGCCAATACTGGAATGAGTCACGAGGATTTTTCCCCAGCTTAAAGGTATGTGTGCATGACACTTTGAGTGAGCGTCTATATAGCAGTCTTATGCAGGCGCAGCATGATGGAACACTCTCTGCCCTGGACGTAAAACAGTTGCAAGAACGTATGCAAGGCGTTGATGTGTCACACGTAGAGCTTGCGTTGATACACCTTAAGCAAGCAGCGGATGCCCCCGTTGAGTTGGTAGCCTGGTACGGTCTTTTTATTGGCGGTGTCGATGGTCGATTCGTTGTGATGGGGGACCGGGGGCTGGAAGTATTTAACAATTGGTCGCATTTTCAGCGTGTCACATCCCCTCGCTTCAACGTGTTGCTTCCTAAGGAAGCCGAGAGCGGCCCGCCGTTGCCCGATGATCATCTGAGTCGGTATGTAGCGCGAGCGGACAGTGTTCGGTGGAGCGCTTCAAACCCTATCAGCATGGGGTATACCGTGTTGCATGACGATTTGTACGCAGCACTGGAATCTCAGATTTATAAAAAAGTGCTATCCGATATGGAGTACTTAATTGAGTGGTTAGACGTTAAACATGTTTTTGCAGAGCCTGTAACATCTGCGGACTATGCAAGTACCGCGTTGGCCGTACTGGACGATGCGCTCAATATAAAGACATTGCTGAATCCTGATCGATCCATCCCGTTTGACAGTTATCGTTGGAGTGCCCGATTTTCACTGGAGGAAACCATGGCTGAAACAAGCGGAGAAGTGCTTGAACAGCTTAATGTTTCGATTGATCTTATTCGGCTACGTATCGAGGAGTTGGAGCAGGCAGTAACAATAAAGCTATCAATATTTCCAACCGTGAGCGCCTTCTGCAAAAAAAAGTTGGCTGAGCTTTGGCAGCTTGGCGGGCGAGACTCACTTGATCCAGGAAATGTTTCGGTCAGTATTATTGATTCAGACTCCAACGCATCCTCTTCCGACGTGCCTTCGATGCCGTTGGTTGATGTATTTTTGGAGCATGTGACGGGAAAACATCCTTTACCTGTCGAGCCCTGGCGCGTCCGGTTTCAACAGGCAGCAGGGGCGTCAGGGCAGGTCGCGTATTTTGCTGCGGATGAGAACCTGACACTTCATGGCGTCTTGCTTAAGTTGGCCGATGATTTTGCCAGCCAGTTTGAACGGTACCTTGAACGTTCCATCTTTAAAGATCAGTCACCAGCGGGTAACACGTTACTGGATGATCTGGTGCAACTGAAATCTCAACTGTTGTGGGCGGGTGGCTATTATTTTTTTGGCCATGATAAACGACTTGCCAAGCAGGACGTCGGTTGTTTGACCGCACTGCAGACGTATAGAGTGAGATCGGAGCGGCCGTCCTATTATTATTTTGTGCCCGAGGTCTACCGGATATCGGTGAATGTGAAAAGCCTCAATTTTACGGCGTTTTTAGAAAACTGTTTTTTGATTACCGAGAGAGGCGGGCTCCAGTCAGCCTGCGCTGGACATGCTATTTTTTGGTCTCCAGCACGACAGTACGAGGCATTTAATTCAGTTGATAAATGTCGCGCTGTATTACGACAGCGTATTCTGGATTCTGTTGAATATGTGGAGTTAACAAACACCATTAATAGTTTTCAGCGTGCCGCTATTCTTGAAAGTAAAGCGTTGTTGAGCTTGACCGATGATTTGTTTTATTTTTCTGTTGTTGAGGAAGACTACTTGCTGGTGCTGGAGAACAGCCGTCTACAGCACCATCTTGATGACGCGCGGCGTGCTTATCATCACGGCGTTGTTGCGAGGCTTTCTAGTCAAGAGCTTCAAGACAGTGTTGACAACTATGTTGTAGCCATTGAAGCCGGTTTTAACGTGGCTTCGTTACTGCTTCAAGCCGATACGGTAATGTTTGAGTCCGCCCTGCCTGAGGTGTTGGCTCACGCCACACTGAAAGAAAAATATGACTATTCGCGTATTTTGCAACGTTATCGCAATGCGGTGGTTGACGATCGCGATTATTTCCATGGCATTGTGGGTATTGATGAGTACACGGTCAACGCACTTAAAAAACAACTGGCCCTGGACTTTCCAATGCAATCGGTGGACCCGGAAACCGTCAATGTCATTATCACTCAAGTGAGTTCGCCGGCCTGGTCAGGAGAAATTGCATCGTTGGGCAGTGCGGTGTCCAGTACGAGTCAACCATTGAGCACGTATGCCTTGCGCGGGTTTGGTCAATTGACAGGTCATCTGAAATTTTCGACGTCGGGGAAGGTGTCGCTGCCAAATGGTTTTAATGAGCACTATGTAAAAGCGTTAGTCAGACAATTAAACGTCGGTGAAAATT
The DNA here is from genome assembly GCF_029959305.1 of Pseudomonas sp. PS01297. Taxonomy (NCBI): domain Bacteria; kingdom Pseudomonadati; phylum Pseudomonadota; class Gammaproteobacteria; order Pseudomonadales; family Pseudomonadaceae; genus Pseudomonas; species Pseudomonas sp. PS01297. The sequence goes on along the minus strand of NZ_JASCPQ010000038.1, from coordinate 15,163 downwards.
ATCGCACCTTGCTTGAAAATAAATTGGTAGTGGATGCGGGGGAGTCCAGTGAGCGCTTAAAGTTGTTTTGTGCTCAGTTGCCACCACAGATTCTGGAAATGGCATTCCGGGATAAATTGAAAGGTGCGCTCAGTGAAAAGGCTTACTGTTACCTGGAACATGTGCTCAACAGGCCTGATGCAATGGCGCGAGAATTATTAAATGGACAACGTATTGTTATGCGCCCTCTTGCTCTGCGGTCCAGTCCCGATGCGCTGCCTGATGAGGTCAGTGGGATATACCTGGTTGGGCCTGATGCCAGGACGCCTGGTCCATTGGTAGTAGTTGTCATGTATAGCCGTGAATATTCAATTAAAGAGTACCCTGATGAGGCGAGTTTTGTAGCGGATATCATTAATCGAGACATTCTGCAAACTCAACTATTAAATCGCCTGAGCCCGTGGCAACGTAAGGTATACGCGAATGGTGGATTTAAAGAGCCACATATTAATTATATTAGCCAGGATTTTTTCAGTATTGATCTGTTCGAGACGCCGGCACCCGTGACGATTTCGCAGGATGAGTACGCGGGGAATTTACTCTCGAAAATGTATAAGGATAATTGCCAACAGTTGCTGTACATGGCGAAATCTCAATCTGTTACCACGGCTGAGGCAGATTGGGGTTCTTTCAAGGAGCTGCTGTCATTGGTCATGGCAACTGTGATCCAGTTTATGCCCGCACGGTTGGCTATCCCTGTGACAATATGGCAAACCCGAGACACCTTGAAAGCGGCTGCTAGTGCTGCGTCCCAGGCTCACTGGGGGGAGGTCGTAACCGAGTTTGTGACTAGCCTGTCGATGCTCCTGACGTTAAGACAGTCCAGAGCATCAGAGCGCAATGCGGGCACTACGCAAGTCAATTCCTCAGACCCAGCTCATGAGTCACCTCCGCTATTCAAGGAGGCGAGCGGGCAATCAGGTTTGACGACGCACTATGAATCAGCGCTTGAGCCCTACATAGAGCATTCGGTTTCCTTGTCAGAGTTAAAGCACGACCCGCTAACCGATATCTATCAGCATGTATTGACTAAAAAATATTACGCGGTCGTGCTCGGCAGGGTATTTCAAATACAGCTATTGGAAAGGCGCTGGCGTATCTATATCGGTGCTGATCAGGACGGCCCGGCCCTGCGTCGCGACGATGCATCTAACCGTTGGGAGGTTGACGTCAGGGAGCCGCTGGCCGGCGGCGGTCCGATACTCAGCAGGCATGCACAAGCGCGTGGTGGTACTGGTTTCATTAGCGAAGCTATTGGCATGGCCCAGATTCGAGCGCTTTTTCCAGGCAAAGCAACGGCTCTCCAGGAGGCCCATCAACGGGCAATCGCTTATCTGAATGAGGGGCGCGATGTGCTCAGGCATATTTTTGACAATGACGTGACTTCGCAGGAGCATGCTGCGTGGTTGAGAGATTTTCTGGGCGTTTCTCGCTTGAGCTTGGTCCAAACCCGAAAAATAGATTCAGTAATCGGTCTTGTTTTTAGCCGCTTGATCAAGCCCTCCATGAACCCGATAAGTTCAAAACGGTACGTTGTAGGGCGAGGCAATATTTATGGCGCTGGTCGTATTGCTTTTGTGAATGCACTGGACAAGCGTAAATATATTTATTTGTTGGATGTTTTTTTTAATACCCCATTAGATACTCGTCTGGCCGGGACGATGGACGAGCTTAAAACGACTGTGCCGCCCTTTGATTTCAATGGTCATTTCAGAGCGGTCACGATGATTCACGAGGTAAGCCATCAAGTCGCGGGTTCAGAAGATATTGCTTACATGAACTCGGCTCTTCCGTTTGTTGAACTGTTGAAAGATGTTGTGCCAGTAACGCTCAGTTCGGCATCCAGAAATAGGGTCTTGCAGGCTCAGGCCCTGTCTGCACTGACTCCCCGTCATGAGTTATTCAAGATACAAAGTTCAAAGCTCACACCCAAGCCGGATGTCGGCTTGCGAGTGTCTGAACATATTAAGAAATTGACGGGCGCACTGACGCTGGATCAGGCACGGGATATATTTATCAATGATGAGTTAAAGCGCGCAGAAATCATTCTTTCGAATGCCGACTCGTTGGCACTTATCATCAGTCGATTGGGTGGGGGGCGGGAAAACTATAGCGTGATCAGGCTTGGACCTTAGCCTCTCTCGCTGAGCGAAAAGCCGCGGCGGGCTGCACTGTAATTAATGTGCGCCCTGCCGCATATCGCTGGGGGATAGTGTGTTCTTAACCGTTGGAGCAACCGTTACCCATGACACGGTATTCGAGAGTGTGCTTGATGCCTTGCGAGTCTTCGTAAACCATGCGGGCCGGGACGACTTCGCAAACATTAGGGATTTCGCTCATGGAAATCACTTTGGCAATATCAAGTTCGGAAGAGTAGGAATAGTGTTCTACAACCGGTTGCTGGTGCGAGACCTGAGTACTTGCTTCATCAGCAAACGCGCTAACACACACACTGCTGAGGGCCAGAACTAACAACGCTTTCATTTCGTATTTACCTGTCTAGGGTCGAGTAGGGGCACGCGGCCCTTGTGAGGCTGCGTGTGAAACTTGGTTTAAGTAAGAGCGATTAAACATGCCTTCGTGGGGGCTGTAACTTGCGTTAATCGCGGTGCCTTGGTTGGCGAGGTGAATTTTAGGCCGCTGCCGGGCGGGCATATAGAGGGGCTTTTGATAAAGACTGTTGACAGATTCTGCAACAATCGTCGAAAACAGGCTGTGTTCACAGGCATTTCAAATCCGTCGGCGCGGGGTAAAGCGCTGTAAGCATCGGTCTTGAGCCTTGCGCGGAAAAACCATGGTTTTTCTGGGTGTTTCTTACTACCAACGTCGAATGGATCTCACGCCAAGGCCCGGCTAAAACAGGGTCATAAAACAACAACTACAAATATAGAGGTATGAAACATGAGTGCCGCTTCCCTGTATCCCGTACGCCCTGAAGTTGCAGCCAATACGCTGACTGACGAGGCGACCTACAAGGCGATGTACCAGCAATCGGTCATCAACCCGGATGGCTTCTGGCGTGATCAGGCCAAACGTCTGGACTGGATCAAGCCGTTCACCACCGTGAAGCAAACCTCCTTCGACGACCACCATGTCGATATCAAATGGTTTGCCGACGGCACTCTCAACGTTTCCTACAACTGTCTGGACCGCCATCTCGCCGAGCGCGGTGATCAGGTCGCGATTATCTGGGAAGGCGACGATCCTTCCGAACAGCGCAACATTACCTACCGTGAACTGCACGAAGAAGTGTGCAAGCTGGCCAACGCCTTGCGCGGCCAGGACGTTCACCGTGGCGACGTCGTAACTATCTATATGCCGATGGTGCCCGAGGCGGTTGTCGCCATGCTGGCCTGTACCCGCATTGGCGCGATTCACTCGGTGGTGTTCGGTGGCTTCTCGCCAGAAGCGCTGGCCGGGCGGATTATCGACTGCAAATCGAAAGTGGTGATCACCGCTGACGAAGGTGTGCGTGGCGGCAAGCGCACGGCGTTGAAAGCCAACGTCGACGTGGCGTTGACCAACCCTGACACCTCCAGCGTGCAGAAAATCATCGTGTTCAAGCGCACCGGCGGCGACATCGCCTGGTACAAGCACCGCGATATCTGGTACCACGATTTAATGGCCGTGGCCTCGACCCACTGCGCACCCAAAGAAATGGGTGCCGAAGAAGCCCTGTTCATCCTTTATACCTCGGGCTCAACGGGCAAGCCGAAGGGCGTGCAGCACACCACCGGTGGCTACCTGCTGTATGCCGCGCTGACCCACGAGCGCGTGTTCGATTACCGTCCGGGCGAAGTCTACTGGTGCACGGCGGACGTGGGCTGGGTGACCGGCCACACCTACATCGTCTACGGCCCTCTGGCCAACGGTGCAACCACCGTGTTGTTTGAAGGGGTGCCGAACTACCCGGACATCACCCGCGTGTCGAAAATCGTCGACAAGCACAAGGTCAACATCCTCTACACCGCGCCCACCGCCATTCGCGCCATGATGGCCGAAGGTCAGGCGGCAGTTAAAGATGCCGACGGCTCAAGCTTGCGCTTGCTGGGTTCGGTGGGTGAACCGATCAACCCTGAGGCCTGGAACTGGTACTACACCACGGTCGGCAAAGAGCGCTGCCCGATTGTGGATACCTGGTGGCAGACCGAAACCGGCGCGTGCATGATGAGCCCGCTGCCGGGCGCCCATGCGCTCAAGCCGGGTTCAGCTGCGCGTCCATTCTTTGGTGTGGTGCCGGGGCTGGTGGACAACCTGGGCAACCTGATCGAAGGCGCGGCCGAAGGCAATCTGGTGATTCTGGATTCGTGGCCGGGCCAGGCACGTACCCTGTACGGCGATCATGATCGCTTTGTCGACACCTACTTCAAGACCTTCCGCGGCATGTACTTCACCGGCGACGGTGCGCGCCGCGATGAAGACGGCTACTACTGGATCACCGGTCGTGTGGACGACGTGCTCAACGTGTCTGGCCACCGTATGGGCACAGCAGAAATCGAGAGCGCGATGGTTGCCCACTCCAAAGTGGCTGAGGCAGCTGTTGTCGGCGTGCCTCATGACATTAAAGGGCAGGGCATCTATGTCTACGTCACCCTTAATGGCGGCGAAGAGCCTAGCGAGGCGCTGCGTCAGGAGCTGAAAAACTGGGTGCGTAAGGAGATCGGTCCGATTGCCTCGCCAGATGTCATCCAGTGGGCGCCAGGCTTGCCAAAGACCCGCTCGGGCAAAATCATGCGTCGTATCCTGCGCAAGATTGCCACGGGCGAATATGACGGCCTGGGCGATATCTCGACCCTGGCGGATCCGGGCGTGGTGCAACACCTGATCGACACCCACAAGAGCATGAAGGTCGCCTGACGCCTCCTTCGTTGTAAGAAAGCCTCGCCTGGCGTTGTCAGGCGGGGCTTTTTATTTGGCCGATCAAATCCCCGCCCAACCTTCGGAGGCTTTTATCAAACATAAAATAAGTGATTGATTCTAAAGACCCTGTAGGAGCGAGCTTGCCTCGCGATCTGTTGATCTTGATCTAAGAGCCCCCTCACCACGCCTCTCCCGTAGGAGAGGGAACCGATTGGGGGATGCTGAAGATATTCGGCGGCCTGTTTGCTACGCGACAGCGCGGCGTCGAAGACGGGGCGGCCACGCCTGCGGGGTCCGGGGTTTATTCAAGTGTTACCCCATGTGTAACCGTGCGCCCAAAAACGGGGCTATGTGACACCAAAGGCACCGTTTTAGAGCGCTCGGGTGGCCCTTAAAAAATTAGATTAAAGGCTACACTTGCCGGAATAGAAGGGTTTGCGAATAATAGGCCCGCTATTTGCAACTCATATAGGTTCTATATCTTTTGCTCTTGCACGAATTTGAAGAGCTGTCAATGCCTGTAGCCGCCTTTCTCGGTGCATTTGTAATATGTTGTCGCATTGAAGAAATAACGGCTTGAAGCCTGTCGTTAGAATGCCGATCACTCGCTCGTTGTCGTGGTGCTGAACTCGTTTCAACACAAACAGGACGTGGCGCCGCATTCCCGGTTTAACCTCCGCATATTGGGCTCAGGCTCACTCTGCATTTATTGCCCTTTACCGATGGAGTCCTAAGATGAAGAAACTCGTGCTTCTTGGCGCCCTGGCACTGTCCGTGCTGTCCTTGCAGGCGTTTGCTGATGCAAAGCCGCTCAAAATTGGCATTGAAGCCGCTTACCCTCCGTTTGCCTCCAAGGCACCGGACGGCAGCATTGTGGGCTTTGACTATGACATCGGTAACGCTCTGTGTGAGCAGATGCAGGTCAAGTGTGTGTGGGTCGAGCAAGAGTTCGACGGTCTGATCCCGGCACTTAAAGTGCGCAAGATCGACGCCATCCTGTCCTCGATGTCGATCACCGACGACCGCAAGAAGTCTGTGGACTTCACCAACCGCTACTACCTGACCCCGGCTCGCCTGGTGCTGAAGGACGGCACAACCGTTTCTGATTCGCTGGAAGAGCTCAAAGGCAAGAAGATCGGCGTGCAGCGCGGTTCGATTCACGACCGTTTCGCCAAGGAAGTCTTTGCACCTAAAGGCGCCACTGTTGTGCCTTACAGCTCGCAGAATGAAATCTACCTGGACATCGAAGCCGGTCGTCTGGACGGTACCGTGGCTGACGCCACCCTGTTGCAGGAAGGTTTCCTCGATACCCCGGCTGGCAAAGGCTACGCGTTCGTAGGTCCTTCGTTCACTGACGCCAAGTACTTCGGTGACGGCATCGGTATCGCCGTGCGTAAAGGCGACAAAGAGCTGAAAGACAAAATCGACGGTGCAATCACTGCTATCCGTGCAAACGGCAAGTACGACGAAATCCAGAAAAAATACTTCAACTTCGATATTTACGGCCCAGAAGCCAAGTAATTCATCGCGGCTGTAAGTCTGAAATGGCGCAAGCGACAGGGTCTCTGAAGTTTGCGCCATTTTTTCATCCTAATTTTCACGCTTTTTTTTCGAGGGCCTGAATCATGTTGAAAGGCTACGGGGCTGTCATCCTCGATGGCGCTTGGCTGACGCTACAGCTCGCCTTGTCGTCCATGGCCCTGGCCATTGTTCTAGGTCTGATTGGTGTTTCAATGCGCCTGTCGCCAGTGCGCTGGCTGGCTTGGCTGGGCGATCTGTACTCTACGGTCATTCGTGGGATTCCCGATCTGGTGCTGATCCTGCTGATTTTCTACGGCGGTCAGAACCTGCTGAACAACGTCGCCCCGCTGGTGGGCTACGACGACTACATCGACCTTAACCCCTTCTCGGCTGGCGTGTTCACCTTGGGCTTTATCTTTGGTGCGTACCTGTCCGAAACCTTTCGCGGTGCCTTTATGGCGATCCCCAAAGGTCAGGCGGAAGCGGGTGTGGCCTACGGCATGAGCCGTTTCCAGGTGTTTTTCCGGGTGTTGGTGCCGCAGATGATCCGTCTGGCGATTCCGGGCTTTACCAACAACTGGCTGGTGTTGACCAAAGCCACGGCCCTGATTTCGGTGGTCGGCTTGCAAGACATGATGTTCAAGGCCAAGCAGGCGGCAGATGCCACCCGCGAGCCTTTTACGTTCTTCCTCGCGGTGGCCGCGCTGTACCTGGTAATGACCAGTGTGTCGCTGCTGGCGTTGCGACAACTTGAAAAGCGCTACTCGGTCGGCGTAAAGGTGGCTGAGCTATGATCTTCGACTACAACGTCATTTGGGACAGCATGCCGCTGTACCTCAGCGGCATGGTTGAAACCCTCAAGCTGCTGGGTATTTCACTGTTCTTTGGTTTGCTGGTGGCGCTGCCGCTGGGCCTGATGCGGGTGTCCAAGCGCCCGTGGGTCAACTTCCCGGCGTGGCTCTACACCTACGTGATTCGCGGCACGCCGATGCTGGTGCAGCTGTTTTTGATCTACTACGGCCTGGCCCAGTTTGAAGTCGTGCGCGAAAGCTTTATGTGGCCTTTGCTGTCCAGTGCAACCTTTTGTGCGTGCCTGGCGTTTGCAATCAACACCAGCGCCTACACCGCCGAAATCATTGCGGGCAGCCTCAAGGCCACGCCCCATGGCGAGATCGAAGCCGCCAAGGCGATGGGCATGTCCCCGAGCAAAATGTATCGCCGTATTTTGCTGCCGTCGGCCATGCGCCGGGCGCTGCCGCAATACAGCAACGAAGTGATCATGATGCTGCAGACCACCAGTCTGGCGTCCATCGTGACCCTGATCGACATCACCGGCGCTGCGCGTACCGTTAACGCGCAGTATTACTTGCCGTTTGAAGCCTACATCACCGCAGGTGCGTTCTACCTGTGCCTGACCTTCATTCTGGTACGCCTGTTCAAATTGGCAGAACGCCGCTGGCTGGGCTACATGGCCCCGCGCAAGGCCTGAGTGTTGAGCCGCGCTCAACGTCTGACCCACTGTTTTTGTGAGAACCGACAGCATGTACAAACTTGAAGTCCAAGACCTGCATAAGCGCTACGGCAGTCACGAGGTGCTGAAAGGCGTATCTCTGGCTGCAAAGGCAGGTGATGTGATCAGCATCATCGGTTCCAGCGGTTCAGGCAAAAGTACCTTTTTGCGTTGCATCAACCTGCTTGAGCAGCCGCATGCCGGCAAGATTTTGCTCAACAACGAAGAGCTCAAACTGGTCGCGAAAAAAGACGGCGCTCTGGTAGCGGCAGACCCTAAACAGTTGCAGCGCATGCGTTCGCGCCTGTCGATGGTGTTCCAGCACTTCAACCTGTGGTCGCACATGACCGCGCTGGAAAACATCATGGAAGCGCCCGTGCACGTACTGGGCATGTCCAAGGCCGAAGCGCGGGAAAAAGCCGAGCACTACCTCAACCAGGTCGGCGTGTCCCATCGTAAAGACGCCTACCCAGGGCATATGTCCGGAGGTGAGCAACAGCGTGTGGCGATTGCTCGTGCGTTGGCGGTGGAGCCAGAGGTCATGCTGTTTGATGAGCCGACCTCGGCGCTGGACCCTGAGCTGGTCGGCGACGTATTGAAGGTCATGCAAGACCTCGCCCTGGAAGGCCGGACCATGGTGGTGGTGACTCACGAAATGGGCTTTGCCCGCGAAGTGTCCAACCAGTTGGTGTTCCTGCACAAAGGCGTGGTTGAAGAAAGCGGTAACCCGCGCGAAGTGCTGGTGAACCCGCAGTGCGAGCGTCTGCAGCAGTTCTTGTCGGGCAGCCTCAAGTAATTTAATGGATTGTGAGACTGCTTTTTGCACCAACTTAGTGCATGCTTCCCGGAAAAAGCGGTGGCGGATCTAGCTTGGTTGTTGCCACCTTCGGCATTAACACTGTTTTCGTTTCGGATTGCATGCCATGACTGCCCATCGAATAGGTTTCCTGATTTGGCCCAGCACCAAAGCATTGACGCTGGCGCTGGCCGAGGAGGCCTTGCGGGTCGCCCAACGGGTGCATCCCGAAGTGGCTTACGAGCTGGTGTTTCTGCAAGCAGAAGCACCGATCGACGTCGTGGCAGGCGGTTGGCAATTACCCGGTGAGCCGTGGGTCGGGAAGCTTGAGGGGTGCCAGAAGTTGTTTCTGGTGGCCGATGAGCCGCCCGCCGCCATTGCTCCGGCACTCAGCAGTGCGCTCAAGCAATTGGTGCGTGCCGGGTGCGTGATCGGCGGGTTGTCGGCCGGGGTTTACCCGCTGGCACAACTGGGCTTGCTCGATGGCTACCGAGCAGCCGTGCACTGGCGCTGGCAGGATGACTTCGCTGAACGCTTCCCCAAGGTGATTGCCACCAGCCACTTGTTTGACTGGGACCGTGATCGCTTGAGCGCTTGTGGCGGCATGTCGGTACTGGATCTGTTGCTTGCCTTGCTGGCCCGTGATCACGGTGCCGAACTGGCGGGCGCGGTGTCTGAAGAGCTGGTGGTTGAGCGCATTCGTGAAGGCGGTGAGCGCCAGCGCATTCCCTTGCAAAACCGTTTGGGTTCCAGCCACCCGAAACTGACCCAGGCCGTTTTGCTGATGGAAGCCAATATTGAAGAGCCGCTGACCACGGACGAAATCGCCCAGCATGTGTGCGTTTCCCGTCGTCAGCTGGAGCGCATCTTCAAGCAGTACCTCAATCGCGTCCCGAGCCAGTACTACCTGGAGCTGCGCTTGAACAAGGCGCGTCAGATGTTGATGCAAACCAGCAAATCGATCATCCAGATCGGCTTGTCGTGCGGGTTCTCCTCGGGTCCGCATTTCTCCAGCGCTTACCGCAACTTCTTCGGTGCCACGCCCCGCGAAGACCGCAACCAGCGCCGCAGTAGCAGCCCGTTCGAGTTGTCGTCGGTGCCATCCGAACGCGGTTAACCCGCCGTCCACCGCCTGCGTAGGAGCGAGCTTGCCTCGCGATCTTTTGACCGTTAAAAGATCGCGAGACAAGCTCGCTCCTACCGTTATGGGGTGCTGGTGTTTTTTCTCGTTACAAAAGGCTTTTCTCGACGCGCCCAGCGTTTAAACTGCGTCTTTGCGACGCAATATGTCGCATTGCTATAAACCCGCTTAAACCGGGGTTTGGCGCTATAAGAAGTTGTCGCTTGGCGGCAAGGCCGCATCACCATCTGTCCTTACAATCCCCCCATCGCTCGCCATTTTAGGCAGGCGTTTCTCATCAGGAGACTCCGATGTCCGTTGAGCAAGCCCCGGTGCAACGCGCCGATTTCGATCAGGTCATGGTTCCGAACTACGCACCTGCTGCTTTCATTCCTGTGCGTGGCGCCGGTTCCCGAGTTTGGGATCAGTCGGGGCGCGAACTCATCGACTTCGCAGGCGGCATCGCGGTTAACGTGTTGGGCCACGCCCATCCGGCGCTTGTAGGCGCATTGACCGAACAGGCCAACAACCTGTGGCACGTGTCCAATGTGTTCACCAACGAGCCTGCGCTGCGCCTGGCTAAAAAGCTGGTAGACGCCACCTTCGCAGAGCGCGTGTTCTTCTGTAACTCCGGCGCCGAAGCCAACGAGGCCGCCTTCAAGTTGGCCCGTCGCGTGGCGTTCGACCGTTTCGGTGAAGAGAAATACGAAATCATCGCGGCCCTCAACAGCTTCCACGGCCGCACGCTGTTCACCGTCAACGTAGGCGGGCAGTCGAAGTACTCGGACGGTTTCGGTCCAAAAATCACCGGCATCACGCACATCCCGTTCAATGACCTCGACGCGCTGAAAGCGGCGATCTCGGACAAAACCTGTGCCGTGGTACTGGAGCCCATCCAGGGCGAAGGCGGCGTATTGCCAGCCGAGCAGGCTTACCTGCAAGGCGCGCGCGAGCTGTGCGACCAGCACAATGCCTTGCTGGTGTTTGACGAAGTGCAAACCGGCATGGGCCGTACCGGCCACCTGTTTGCCTACCAGCACTACGGCGTGACCCCGGACATCCTCACCAGCGCCAAAAGCCTGGGCGGCGGTTTCCCGATCGCGGCCATGTTGACCACCGAAGACCTGGCCAAACACCTGGTTGTCGGCACTCACGGCACCACCTACGGCGGTAACCCGCTGGCGTGCGCGGTGGGCAATGCTGTGTTCGACGTGATCAACACCCCGGACGTGTTGCAGGGCGTTGAAGCCAAGCATCAGCTGTTCAAAACCCGCCTTGAACAAATCGGCCAGCAGTACGGCGTCTTCACCCAAGTGCGTGGTTTGGGCCTGTTGCTGGGCTGCGTCTTGAGCGATGCCTGGAAAGGTCGCGCCAAAGACATCTTCAATGCGGCTGAAAAAGAAAACCTGATGATCCTGCAAGCCGGTCCGGACGTGGTGCGTTTCGCCCCAAGCCTGGTGGTTGAAGAAGCAGACATCACCGAAGGCCTGGATCGTTTTGAGCGTGCCATCAAACACCTGACGCAAGCCTGATCCACGCATTAACCCTGTAGGAGCGAGCTCGCCTCGCGATCTTTTAAAAGATCACGAGGTGAGTGGCTCCACAGGGTCCCATTTTTTATTTTCTGGATTAAGGAGTGACACCATGCTGGTGATGCGCCCCGCGCAAATGGCTGACCTGAGCGAGGTACAGCGTCTGGCTGCGGACAGCCCGATTGGTGTCACTTCATTGCCGGACGACCTCGACCGTCTGCGCGACAAGATCGCCGCCTCCGAAGCCTCGTTTGCCGCTGAAGTCAGCTTCAATGGCGAAGAAAGTTACTTCTTCGTCCTTGAAGACACCACCGCAGGCAAGCTGGTGGGCTGTTCGGCCATCGTCGCGTCAGCCGGGTACTCCGAGCCTTTTTATAGTTTTCGTAACGAGACCTTCGTTCACGCCTCGCGCGAACTGAAGATCCACAACAAGATCCACGTGCTGTCGCAGTGTCACGACCTGACCGGCAACAGCCTGTTGACCAGCTTTTACGTGGTCCCGGATCTGGTGGGCACGGCCTGGTCCGAACTCAACTCCCGAGGCCGCTTGCTGTTTGTGGCCAACCACCCGGAGCGCTTTGCCGATTCGGTGGTCACTGAGATCGTCGGTTACAGCGATGAAAACGGCGACTCGCCGTTTTGGGATGCCATCGGCCGCAATTTCTTCGACTTGAACTACGCCGCCGCCGAGCGCCTGTGCGGGCTGAAAAGCCGCACCTTCCTCGCCGAGCTGATGCCGCATTACCCGATTTACGTGCCGCTGTTGCCCGACACTGCCCAGGAAGCCATGGGCCAGGTGCACCCGCGTGCGCAAATCACCTTCGACATTTTGATGCGTGAAGGTTTTGAAACCGATCATTACATCGACATTTTCGACGGCGGCCCGACCCTGCATGCGCGGGTCTCGGGCATCCGCTCGATTGCTCAAAGCCGCGTGGTGCCGGTCAAGATCGGTGAGCCGATTCGCGGTGGCGGTCGCCAGTACCTGGTGGCCAATGCCCAGTTGCAGGACTACCGCGCCGTCTTGCTGGAGCTCGACTGGGCGCCGGGCAAGCCGGTCACGCTGGATCTGGAAGCGGCCGAAGCGCTCGGCGTTGGCGAAGGCGTCAGCGTGCGAGTGGTTGCGGTTTAACGCGTTTGAGCGAGTGTCACGGGGTTCGCTCGCGAGCCCTGTTTAAGGAGATAGCATGATCGTTCGTCCTGTACGCAGTAGCGATTTACCGGCCCTGATTGAACTGGCCCGCAGCACGGGCACCGGCCTGACCACCTTGCCGGCCAATGAACAGCGCCTGCTGCACCGTGTCAGCTGGGCTGAAAAAACCTTTCGTGGCGAAGCTGAACGCGCTGATGCCGACTACCTGTTCGTGCTCGAAAACGACGACGGCAAAGTGGTAGGTATTTCGGCCATTGCTGGCGCCGTCGGCCTGCGTGAGCCGTGGTACAACTTCCGGGTCGGCCTGACCGTCAGCGCCTCCCAGGAGCTGAACATTTACCGCGAAATCCCGACCCTGTTTCTGGCCAACGACCTGACGGGCAACTCTGAGCTGTGCTCGTTGTTCCTCAGTGCCGATCACCGCAATGGCCTTAACGGCCGCATGCTGGCCAAGGCGCGGATGCTGTTTATCGCTGAATTCCCCGAGCTGTTTGGCAACAAGATCATTGCCGAAATGCGCGGCATGTCAGATGAAAACGGCCGCTCGCCTTTCTGGGAAAGCCTGGGGCGGCACTTTTTCAAAATGGAATTCAGCCAGGCCGATTACCTGACCGGCGTGGGCAACAAAGCCTTTATCGCCGAGCTGATGCCCAAGTTTCCGGTGTACACCTGCTTCTTGTCCGAAAGCGCCCGCGCCGTGATCGGCAAGGTGCATACCGACACCGAGCCTGCGTTGAACATGCTCAAAAGCGAAGGGTTCAGTTATCAGGGCTACGTCGATATTTTCGACGCGGGCCCGGCGGTGGAATGCGAAACCACCAAGATTCGCGCGGTGCGTGACAGTGAAGCGCTGGTGCTGGCCATCGGCACACCGGGCGATGACGCCCCGGCTTACCTGATTCACAACCGCAAACGTGAAGAGTGCCGCATCACCGCCGCCCCGGCACGTTTGGCGGCGGGCACGTTGGTGGTCGACAAACTGACCGCCAAGCGTCTGCAATTGAGTGCAGGCGACCAAGTGCGCGCCGTCCCGTTATCTGCCCAGCCAGCCGCTTCGCGGGAGTCTAAATAATGAGCACGTTGTATATCGCAGGCGCCTGGCAGAACGGTCAGGGCGAAATTATTGAGTCGCTGAACCCGGTCACCCAGCAGGTGCTGTGGACGGGCCACGCGGCCAATGCCGAGCAGGTGAGCGAAGCGGTCAAAGCTGCGCGTCAGGCGTTTCCGGCCTGGGCCAAACGGTCTTTCGAAGAGCGCCTGAGCGTGCTCGAAGCCTTCGCCGCGAGCCTGAAAGCCCATGCCGATGAACTGGCCCGCTGCATCGGTGAAGAAACCGGCAAGCCGCTGTGGGAGTCGGCCACCGAAGTCACCAGCATGATCAACAAGGTGGCGATCTCGGTACAAAGCTACCGCGAGCGCACTGGCGAAAAAAGCGGCCCGCTGGGCGATGCCACGGCGGTGCTGCGCCACAAGCCCCACGGCGTGGTTGCGGTGTTCGGCCCGTACAATTTCCCGGGCCACTTGCCTAACGGACATATCGTCCCGGCGTTGCTGGCGGGTAACAGCGTGGTGTTCAAGCCGAGCGAGCTGACCCCTAAAGTCGCTGAGCTGACGGTCAAGTGCTGGATCGAAGCCGGTTTGCCGGCGGGTGTGCTGAACCTGCTGCAAGGTGCGCGCAAGACCGGTGTCGCGTTGGCTGCCCACGCAGGTATCGACGGGTTGTTCTTCACCGGCTCCAGCCGTACCGGTAACAGCCTGCATCAACAGTTCGCCGGGCGCCCGGACAAAATCCTTGCCCTGGAAATGGGCGGCAATAACCCGCTGGTGGTCGATCAGGTGGCAGACCTGGACGCCGCGGTGTACACGATTATTCAGTCGGCCTTTATTTCGGCAGGCCAGCGTTGCACTTGTGCGCGGCGTTTGCTGGTGCCGCAAGGCGCGTGGGGCGACCGCCTGCTTGAGCGGCTGGTCGAGGTCAGCAAAGACATTGAAGTGGGCGCGTTTGACCAGCAACCGGCACCGTTCATGGGCTCGGTGATTTCGCTGTCAGCGGCGCGTGATCTGCTGGCCGCACAGACACTGTTGATCGACAGCGGCGCGCAGGTCTTGCTGCGCATGACCCAGCCAAGCACCACGGCGGCGTTGCTCACACCGGGCATTATTGATGTGACGGGCGTGAGCGAGCGCTCGGACGAAGAGCTGTTCGGGCCGTTGCTGCAGGTGTTTCGTTACAGCGATTTTGACGCGGCGATTGCCGAGGCCAACAACACCGCGTTCGGTTTAGCCGCAGGTTTGCTCTCGGACTCCGAAGCGCGTTACCAGCAGTTCTGGCTTGAGAGCCGGGCCGGGATTGTGAACTGGAACAAGCAACTCACGGGCGCCGCCAGCAGCGCACCGTTTGGCGGTGTCGGCGCGTCCGGCAACCACCGTGCCAGCGCGTATTACGCCGCTGATTATTGCGCCTACCCGGTAGCGTCGCTAGAAACCCCGACCCTGGCGCTGCCCGCCGCCCTGACCCCGGGCGTGCGATTGTCTTAAGGCCTCATGTCGTCACTGTGGGAGCGGGCTTGCTCGCGATGCAGGCTGCGCGGTTTTACGGTTAAGCCGCGTTGATGCCATCGCGAGCAAGCCC
>NZ_JASCPQ010000037.1:0-48911 GCF_029959305.1 Pseudomonas sp. PS01297 | reverse complement strand
AGTTTATTTAAAACAACACAACCCCGCCCCCCACCCCCCCGCTCCAACAGGGTGGGCTAAATCAGCAAGAACACTGCCAACAATCCACCAAAGATCGCCCATTTTTCCAGGTAGTAGCGCGTGCGATTGCGCTTTTTCAGTTCTTTGCCGCGCAGACGGATCTTGTACAGCCGGGTAAAGGCCCGGTTCAGCCCGCCGGTTTTATCGTTGTCATCGTTCGGTGAGCTGGCCGACGCCATGACGGTGCGGCTGAACCACTGGTTGAAGGCCGCCGCCCAGCGATACTTCATTGGGCGCTCAACGTCACAGAACAGGATGATGCGGTTCTTGTCGGTGGTGTTTTCGGCGTAATGGATAAAGGTTTCGTCGAACATCACCGCTTCACCGTCCCGCCAGGCATAGTTCTGACCATCGACATTGATGTAGCAGCCCGGATCATTCGGGGTGTCCAGGCCCAAGTGGTAGCGCAACGAACCGGCGTAAGGGTCACGATGGCGAACCAGTTTCGAGCCGGGTGGCAACTCGGCAAACATCGCCGCCTTGACGGTGCCGATACCATTGAGCAATTGAATCGTGCGTGGGCACAGTTCCACCGCTGAAGGGTGGTTATCGCCGTACCATTTCAGGTAGAAGCGCTTCCAGCCGCTCTTGAAGAACGAGTTGAAACCCACGTCGTTCGGTTGTTCGGAGCGTTTGATCTCTCCGGCCTGCATCAGGTTTCGTGCTTCTTCGCGAATTTCTTGCCAATGGTCCTGCAGGATCTGGAGCTGCGGGAAGTCTTCCGGCTTGAGGTAAGGCTGGCTGGGCACCTTGGAAAACAGATACAAGAAGCAGTTGAGCGGCGCCAGAAACGTGGAGTGGTCGCTCAGTTGGCGCCCTAGCTTGTGGCGAACGTTGCCCCGCAAGTGGACGTATGCGATGGAAAAGACATAAACAGCAATAATGATGAGTTTCAAAAGTATCGTCACACAGTAAGAAATACACTGCCCGACTTGCACGCAAGTGGCCCGACATCCTGTAGGAATTGCCGGGTACTGGTGTAGCTGGAAGGGAGCCAAAGCGTAAGGTTAAACACCAGTTTGCGCATTTTCCAGCCTTTGACGACAGATAAGTGTCTGTGTGCGTACAGTCTTTGGTCGGGTTGCGAGTCAGTTTCTGTTTGTTTTGAGCTGTTTTAGCAGTGTTTTTGCGCCTGAATGCGGGCTTCCTGGATCAGTCTGTCAACTTCATCGGCTTTGGGTGACGTCGCCGGCCCCCGGCGGGTAACGGCCAAAGCTGCCGCGGCATTGGCACGTTTGGCCGCCTCTGGCGCAGCGTGGCCAGTGCTCAATGCGGCAATCATGACCCCGCAATGAGCGTCTCCAGCACCATTGCTGTCGATGGCCTGCACCCTGAACCCGGCAATCAACTGTGACCCGTGGGCGTCGCTGACCCAGCAGCCTTGCGGGCCGTCGCGCAGCACGATCAGGCAAGCGCCGGGCAGGCGCGCTCGCAGGCCGTGCAGGGCGTCGGCAACGGTGTTGGTGGAGGTAAAGCCGAGCGCTTCGCTGCGATTGCTGGTCCACAGGTGCAGACGCGGCAATAAAGCGCTGATCAAGGCGGGGTCAATGTTGTGCACCAATGGCCCCGGGTCGAATGTGACGTGCACGCTGCGCGGCAATCCATTCAGCCAATTGAGCAGGGAGTGGGCTTTGCCCGCATGCAGCAGGCTGTAGCCACTGACGTACACGTAATCATCGGGCGCGACCTGGACGCTTGCAAGGTCTTCATTGGACAAAATCCCTTCTGCGCCAATACAGGAAATAAACGTACGTTCGGCGTTGGCCTCTGTCAGCGCTACGCACAGCCCGGTGTCTTTGTGCGGGTCAATCGGCTGGATGAACTCGATGCCTTCGTCACGCATGGCCAGACGTGCAATGTCACCGAACTGACCGTGACCGTGACGGCCCAGGTAGAGGGTGTTCAGGCCGTTGCGCCGGGCAGCGGCCATGACATTGAAGCCGCCACCGGCATGGAAGCTGGCACTGCTGGCCAGCGCATCACCGCCGGGGCGGGGCAAGGTGTCGAGGGCCATGACCAGATCGATGATGACTTGGCCTGTGTGCAGCAATCTAGGCATTGGCAGCCCCCGTGCTGGCAGGGCGGCGGTCTTTGGCGCCGCCCAGCAATGCATACAAACCACCCGCCACTACAAATGTGACAACCCAGCCCAGACCGTTATGGCCCAGCCATGAGTCGGCCAGCGGCCCGACGAACCAGGTGGTGTCTGAACTGCCGACCTGGGTGAAGCAAAAGCCCAGCACCAGTGCCAGCGCCCAGGAACCCAGCGCCCGCCACTCAATGCCGCCGTTGTACCAGTAACGGCTGTGACGGCTGAGGTCCATCAGGTCGGCGGGGCTGTAGTAGTGGCGATGAATCAGGTCGACAACAAAGATGGCGACCCATGCGGTGATCGGAATGGCTGTGAGGGAAATAAAGGTAATGAATGGGGCGTAGAAGCTGTCGGCATACAGCATGAAGTACGTCGAACCGGCGAATATGACGACGATATCGACGACAACGGCCTGCACCCTTTTAATCTTGATGCCCAGGGTTAATGTGGTGAGCCCGGCCGAGTACACAGACAAGTGATTGGACAACAGCAAGCCACCAAAGGCGCTGAGCAGGTAGGGAACCGCCATCCAGGCCGGCAACATGTTGCGTATGGCCGCAATGGGGTCGGTTGCCGAGGCGAGGTCGTGATTGCCGACAGACAACAAGCCGCCCAGGGTAATCAGCAGCACCAATGGGATACCCGCGCCACAGGCGGCAGACGCCACCAATTGCCGGGCACTGACGCTTCGGTGTTGGTAGCGCGACATGTCGGCGCCCGCATTGGCCCAGCCGATCCCGGTGCCGGCCGCCATGATCCCGATACCGATAATCATGGCGCTGACCGGCGCCGATGGTGCGCTGAACACGGCCTGCCAGTTGATGGTGGCGCAGAGAAACCCCGCGACCAGCAGGTTGAGCGCGCCAAACAGGTAGGTGGCCCACTGCTGAATGACCAGCAATGTGGCATGGCCCAAGCCGGAAACCGACAAGGTCAACAGGGTAAAAATGGCGATAAAGAGCAGGGTGAGCAGCGGGGCGTGGGTCGCCTCGGTGGGGGTACCGAACACAATGGCGGACAACGCCAGCAGGACGTAAGCGGCGGTGGTGGTGTTGACGGTTTCCCAGCCTACGCGTGAAATCAGCGAAACCAGCGTAGGGCCAATATTGCCCCGCACACCGAAGATCGCACGTGACAGCGTCAGACTTGGCGCACGGCCTCTACGCCCGGCAATGGAAATGACGCCGACCACGGCAAATGAGCCTGCCGCGCCGATCAGCGCAACAATGATCACCTGCCAAAAGGCCAGTTGGTGGAAGGCCACCAAAGTGGCGCCCAATGGCAAACCGAGAATGCTGATGTTTGCCGCAAACCAGACCCAAAACAGTTGCAACGGGTTGCCATTGCATTCGTTTTCGGGAACGGGCTCTATGCCACGGGTTTCCAGTTGCCCGGCGCTGTGCCCGACGTTGGGGTTGCTCATGGGGTGCTGCTCCTGGTGCTGTTTTGCCGTTCGGAAACAGCCGCTCGCAGCTGTCTGTGAGCGCTGAAGGTGGGGCGGTCCTTCGCGGTTTTTCAGGTGTTGCGCAGTATCAGTAAGTGTTCAACCAAGGGTTCCAGCTGCAGGTTATTGACCTCTTTGACTTGCTGGATCAACGCCTGCGGCCATTGTTCCAGCCCGGCGCATGCGCCCAGCATCGCGCCGAGAATCCCGGCAATAGTGTCGGTGTCGCCGCCAATGCTGGCGGCAATGCACAGGGCGTTAAAGCTGCTGAGGCTGCCGCTGGCAACCCGTTGCGCAAGGGCAAAGGCGGCCACCACGGATTCCTGTGAAGCGACGGACGTGCCAATGACGTCGTACAGCAAGTCACCGAGGTTGTCCGGGGTGCACTCATGGCTGGCGTGCCGGGCCCAGCGAATCCGTGGCCCTATGCGTCCACCTGCGACCCAGTGGCCGTGGTGTTCGGCGATGTAGGCCATTTCAGTGCCCGCATTAAGGGCGTGCTCGAGTTTTTTACCGTTGAGACCGCTGGAAATCACCGCAGCCACGGCAGCTGCGCTGGCGATCCCAAGGCTCGTGTTGTGAGTGACCTGGCAGGCTTGTACCACCGCCTTGATGAACAGGTCGGGCTGGCTGATGTCAGCGGCGATGCCGACCGGGGCAATGCGCATCGCTGCGCCATTGGTGGTGCCATAGCGGCCTGATTCTTCAGGGCTGTGGCCTGCCAGAATCATCTCGATTGCGCGCTTGGTTGAGGGTCCCAGTAAATCTTGAGAGCCTTTGGCCTGCATCACGGCTTCCCAAGCGATCAGGCGTTGCGCGAGAGTGTTTGGATCGATGTGGCCATTACCGTCAACCAGCAGTTGGGCGACCAGGATCGCTTGCTCGGTGTCATCGGTGATTGAGCCTTTGGGCATATTGGGGGCGATCGGCTGGTCTGCTGGCGCGTCTACCAGCCCGGTGATCTGCCCGAAGCGCGTGATGATCTGGGCGCGGCTGAACGACTGGGTGGGCATGCCCAGAGCATCACCCAGCGCCAGGCCGTAAAAGGCACCCAGCGCACGATCATTCGATTTCATTGGGGGCTCCAAAGGAGTGGTGCATGCGAAAGTGCGTCGGGTCCAGCCAGCTTTCGACATGCTCCATCAATCGCCCATGGCGGTCATAGGTGGTGCGTAATGTTTTGAGAAACACCGTGCCTGCCGGGCGGCCGAGCAAATAGGCGTCGTCTTCGTTCAGGGGTTCGGCGCCTATCCACTGGTCGCCGTGATCGCCAATAAAGCCATAGGCGGCGAGGGTAATGGTTAGTGAGTCATCAATCATGCCGACCCCGGGCAGGCCTTCAAGTCCGCCAATTGCGGGGATGAATGAGCGCTCCAGGGATATCGCTGTCCCATCGTTGCGCCGACGGCGTCGCTCCAGCACGATGAAATGGCTCAAGCCAAACTGAAGGTTCAAGTCCGGGCGTTCAACGGCTTCCAGTTTGAGCTGTTCGGTCTGGATGCGCGCGCCAGTACTGGCCAAGGCTTGCGCCCAACCCTTTTTTTG
This sequence comes from Pseudomonas sp. PS01297, assembly GCF_029959305.1. Taxonomy (NCBI): domain Bacteria; kingdom Pseudomonadati; phylum Pseudomonadota; class Gammaproteobacteria; order Pseudomonadales; family Pseudomonadaceae; genus Pseudomonas; species Pseudomonas sp. PS01297. The sequence continues at coordinate 43,770 of NZ_JASCPQ010000037.1, read as the reverse complement.
ATCGAGGGGGATACCGTCAAAGGTCACGACCGAGCCTCCAGCAGTGCGTCGAGCGATGTATTTACGCCGCTCCAGCTCCATCAACGCCTTGTGTAGCGTGCTGCGACTGACACCCAGTTCCTCAGCAAGTTGTTCTTCACCGGGCAAGACATAACCGTCTTCCATGAGCCCGCTTTCGATCTGGCGGACGAGCTCATTGACTACCTGTTGTTTTTTGTTAAATCGAGCTTGTTTTATCATGCAGAGAGTAATAGCTCAGGCCTGACAGTTCGGCAACCCGGGAGTTCCATGAAATTTTCACGGGCATGAGCATTGGCTGAAGGGTTCGTACGGAGCTTGTAGTCCCGGCGAGTGCAAAGCGGTTCAGGGCAAGTGCAAGCCCAGTATCGACAGCAGATCTTGTGGGAAGAACAGGGCAGATGTCTGTTGTAAGTCTTCGCGAGACCACCAGCGGTGCTGGGTCATCACCTCGCGTTCTTGAGCGGTCCAGCCGCCATCGCTGACCTGCTCAACGTCCACATGCACGATAAAGAAGCGCTCATCGGCCATCACCCATGCGCCGTCAGGCAGTTGCATCTCAAATACCCGTTGTGCGCACTCTGCACCCACATCGGTAGTGACGATGCCGACTTCCTCATGCAGTTCGCGGATGGCGGCCTGTTCAAAGGTTTCTCCAGGCTCTACGCCTCCGCCGGGTGTTGCCCAATATTCTTGACCTTGCAAAGCGCCTGTCTTATGGGTGAAGCGGAAAAGGAGTACGCGATTTTCGGGGCTTATGACCAGTAATCGGGAGGAGGGGCGTTGGCGCATTGTGCTGCTCACTGTGGTATTGATCTGAAAAGAAGAAGGCGTTGCGGCACGGCTGATGTGCGATAGGGCAGTATGCTTGACCGGGCGCGGCGCGTGTGTGACGGTTTTTGATGTTTACGGGGGCAGACTTTATGACTCAGCACAGCGATTTTGGCGCACTTACATTCAGGCCTGCGGACTTAAATACTCACCTTGAAACGTGCATACGCTTCAGAGCAGACACTTTTGTCTGCGGCTTCGGCTCTGCTGAACGTTTTTATGGCGAGGATGGCAAAGGCGTTGAGTCTTACATTACGTGGGTTAAGGGGAAGGCTGCCGCATTGCCTGGATCAGTCGTTCATGTGTGGGATGGCGAGCAGATCATTGGGCAAATAGAGATGGGCCTGGTGCCGAACATTGAGTCGGTGGGCTACGTCAATTTGTTCTATCTGACACCGCAATACCGCGGGCGGGGGCTCGGCGCCCTGCTCGAAGCGTACGCCTGGAAGTATCTGGGCGCTTTGGGGTGCACCTCTTTGCGCTTGTCGGCCAGCCCTACCAACACGCCTGCCTGGTTGTTTTATCAGCGTAACGGCTGGGAAAACCTGGGCCCGCGTGACGATGATCCAACGATTCGCAAGCTGCAAAAACACGGCAGGGTGCAGGTGCCTGGTGGGAGCCAGGTGATTAACCCGGATGACTACCTCGAAACCGCGTCTGGGCGTGAATTTACCCCCGAGCGTAATAAAGAAGCATGGGCCCATGCCTATGAACAGCTCTCGAAGCAGTTGGCGCAGGCGCCTGCGGGGGTGTTTGTGTATTTGGTGATGGGTGTGCAAGGCGCGGGTAAATCCCATTGGGTGTCCCAAAACCTTGGGCGCTTGGGCCATCGTGCGATTGCCTTTGACGCCGCATTACCCGCTCGGCGTCATCGAGAAAAATTGCTATCGACCGCCCGTGAACACGGGGCGCCGGTGATTGCGATTTTCGTTAAAGCCGCGCTTGAGCAAGCGCTCTCGCGCAACGCCAGTCGCGCGCCTGACAAAAGGGTGCCGGAAGAGGCGCTGAAAAGCGTTTTCAGCCTGATTGAGCCGCCAACCGAAGCCGAAGGGTTCCTTTGGGTCGAAACCATTGACGGCACTCGGCAACCCGCTGTGCTGCAAGTGCCCAGTGCCGCGTCAGCATAAAGTGGATAACGGTTCGTTTTACATGCCCTGCAGCGTCTGAAGGGCATGTAACGACCTTAGCCGCAGGCTTTGAGGTTGACCGGGCCGACAAATTCGTTGCCGCGACCCATCACGCAGGCCACCGCCTGGTTGCGTTGGCGTTCCCAGGCTTGCACCGGGTAGGTCTTGTTCCAGGCCTCATACAACTGCCGATCCTGATTGGAAAGGCGCAAGTTGTAGTGCTTGCTCATATAAAAGTAGGTGCGCGCGATCATGCCGCGTATGGATGGGCGCGGCATGACTTTTTTGGCTTTGAAATCGACTTGCGTCAGGCAAGACCCGTATTGACCGGATTGTGCGGGCAGCCAACCAAAACTGAAGTTGTTTCGATCACCGTTAACTTCGCCAATGCTGGGCACTAGGTTGTGCAAGTCAGCTTCTGCCACTTTGTAGACCGGGTCGTTACGGGTGCAATTTTTTCGTCCGCCGTTTTGCCAGCATTGGCGCTGATGGCCTATTTGCCAGGCGGGAACAATGTGTTCCCATTCAATTCGCGCTGCACGATTGGCATTTTTACGCGGGATGTACCCGCAGCCTTTAAGGTCGACGCGGTTGCCGGTGTATTTGCAGCCACAATAGAACTCGGTTGACTGCGGGGCGTAGAGTTTCCAGGCGACCTTTTTTGCTTCGTTGAATGTTTGCGGGGCTGCGGCGTGTGCGCTTAACACAGTAAAGAGGCTGGCAAATGCCAGTAAACGAACCCTCATTGACTCAGTCTTCCTCAGATACGGTCCAGAAAACATTCACGCCGCCACAATCACGGTGAGCGATGGTGACGTTGTCGTTTTCGGAGATTTCTTCCAGCAAGCGTTCCCAGAACTCCGGGTTGTCACCTTCTTGCCGTTCAAGCACCGCCATCCGGTTTTTTTGGGCTTTAGGCGAGCTGATGATTTTTTGTATGCGCATACCGAAAACTTCGTACGGACTTGGAAGGGTAGGCTCTTTCGCCCCTTTTTTAGCCATGATGCAATCCTTGGTTAGCTGTATGCGCATACAGTATTTTACTGCGAGAGATTTGGCAACTGTTTGCAATGCTCGCGCTGCCGGGATGGGACTGCGTTTTTTCGGTTTAGTGCGAAAACAAGAAGAGAATCAAGCAAATAGACCACTCATTCGGGCGAATGAGTGGTACGGAGCCAAACGCCGGGCGGCGTTTGGCGCGGGTTTTTAGTATTCCCAGAACATCCGCTGCAGCTCTTTGCTGTCTTGGGTTTTGGTCAGGGCGACCATGGCCAGGATGCGGGCTTTTTGTGGGTTAAGGTCGTGAGCGACAACCCAGTCATATTTGTCGTCTGGCTGTTCTGCGTTGCGCAGTACGAACCCGCCGTTGTTTACGTGGGAAGAACGAATGATTTGCACGCCTTCTTTGCGCAGTTCTTGCAGGGTCGGGACGACGCGAGACGATACCGAGCCATTGCCGGTGCCCACGTGGATGATCGCTTTGGCGCCGTTTTGTGCCAGTGCTTTGTAAGCGGTGTCGTCTACGTTGCCATAGGAGTAGGCGATGCCGACATTAGGCAGGGACTTGATGTTTTTGATGTCGAATTCAGAGTCCATGGTGTGACGCTTGGCCGGCAAGCGGAACCAGTAGGATTTGCCTTCAACCACCATGCCCAGCGGGCCCCAAGGGCTTTTGAATGCTTCAGTCTTGATGTTCATCATTTTGCTGACATCACGACCCGACTGGATTTCATCGTTCATGGTCACCAGTACGCCTTTGCCGCGAGCTTCTTTGCTGCCGGCTACCGCTACCGCGTTGTACAGGTTTAGCATGCCATCAGCGGACATTGCAGTGCCTGGGCGCATGGAACCAACGACAATAATTGGCTTGTCGGTTTTTTCAACCAGGTTGAGGAAGTAGGCAGTTTCTTCCAGGGTGTCGGTGCCGTGGGTGATCACAATTCCGTCGACATCTTTGCTGTCTGCCAGCTCGGCAACCCGGCGCCCCAATTGCAGCAAGTTGTCGTTGGTGATGCTTTCGGAGGCAATTTGCATGACTTGCTCGCCACGCACGTTTGCCAATTGGCTCAACTCAGGAACACCCGCAATCAGTTGGTCGATGCCTACTTTGGCTGCGGTGTAAGTTGCGCTGTTGGCTGCACTGGCGCCTGCGCCTGCAATGGTGCCGCCGGTTGCCAGAATGACCACGTTAGGTTTGGCGGCGGCTTCTTGAGCCTGAGCTGCCGGCATAGCCAGAAGAAGGGCCAGGGCGCCCGGAATAATTGATTTCAAGACTGCTGTTTTCATTGTTCTCTCTCTTATTAGTAAGCGCGCAGATTGGCGCGGCGCACGTCATTGCAAAGGCATGAGCCGATGGAAGGGCAGCACACTCCATGCCACTATCAGTGCCAATTTGTATTTTTGTAACTTGTTGTTTTGTAAGGAGATATTTTGAAATTTTTATTTGGTTTTATGCGCAGTGACGGAATCCCGAACATTCGAGGTGTTGTCTGTTCGGGGATTCGACTGCTAACAGTGTTTTGAAATGCAGAGTGGCGATCTACCAAAACGAAGTTTGGCGATGCTTTTGGAGGGCGCGAGGAGGGGGAGCTCAGATTGATTTTGGGCTGTCAGCAGGTTTGTATTTTTCAAACACCTGGCTGACAAACGCTCTTGCAGCCTCTGTGCCCAGCTCTTTGACTAGAAGATCAATGCCGATGATGGCCAGCTCTTCCGGGCTGCCTGGGCTATAAGAGCATTGCCCTTGCGGCCACTTGGCTTTGATATCTGCATCGATGCTGACTGTTGTCATGGGTATCTCATGAGGGGTTTCAAAAACGCGATTTTAGCAAAATGTCATCTCGAGACGATCAGAATGGTGAAATTATTCATGTCGCTCGCAGTTGACCTATCCGCCTTTGCCTATTGCGACGGCGTTTATGCCTGAATGATGACGGTTTATGGGTTGTACATATTTCGTCACGATTAGGCGTGTGCGGTTGTAATCCAGTCGGGCAAACTCTTGCGACTGTAGGCTTGATCTGAAAATGCTATCAGTCCACATGCAACCTATGTGCGCAAACGCTGTCGCAAGGGTTCTGACTATTTATCTTAAGGAGGCTTCATGTCCTGGAAGCTAGCATCATTGGGTTCATTGTTGGCAGTCGCAGTGCTGTCTGGGTGCAGCAGCACGCACGATGCTGTGAAGGAGCCTGTTGCTGACACTGGGCATACGCGTTGCGATGCCAAAGCTGCCGATTTTGCGATTGGCCAAAAAGCCTCTGCAGCCCTGCTGGAGCAAGCCCGTATCAAGGCTGGCGCGCAGACTGCGCGGATCTTGTCGCCGCACGACATGATCACCCTTGAGTACCGTTCTGATCGTTTGAACCTGAATGCCGATGACAACGCTGTCATTACCCGCGTTAACTGCGGCTAACGGCATGTAGCCGAGTTTCAGGCATAAAAAACCCCGTCACATGGACGGGGTTTTTTAGTTCGCGGGAGATTTACTCCGGACGAACCTGTGCAGCTTGCATACCCTTTTGGCCTTTCTCAGCCACGAAGGAAACGGTTTGGCCTTCTTTCAGGCTTTTGAAACCGTCGCTTTCGATAGCTTTGAAGTGTACGAACAGGTCGTCACCGCCACCTTGAGGAGTGATGAAGCCGAAGCCTTTTTCATCGTTGAACCATTTTACGGTGCCGGTTTGGCGATTAGACATGGTGTATCTCCAAGAAACTTATATTTTCAGTAGTACTGTGCTGCTCAGGCCAACTGGGCACACTTGGCTATCATAGTCGAAATGTGCGCTTTGGGACCCCCCCTGAGCTGTAGTTTGCAGCATTGTTAGCTTTTGTCTGGCGCTTAAAAACCCTTGGGGCCCCGGTTTATGGGGCTTTCAGGGTGAAAACGGCCTTAAAAAAAAGCAACTAATGAGGCGTATTTTTTAATTCAAAACTGCATTTTGGCCGTTTTAGCCTTGTTTGTTGCCTTACAAAACCCTATTTCTTGGGTTGAGGGCTTGCTTTGCACTCCGCGATTGCATTCAGCGCGTCTTGCTGGAGTTGAGGATTCTTGGCGCCGGCCGGGCCCATCAGTTCTTTGATTTGAGCCGTGGTGAAGTTCTTTTCAATTTTATCGGCACCACATGCGCAGTGCGCTTTGGCAGCTTCTTCGCCGATGGTTTTTGCAGCTGCGGGCACGCATTGGGCCGTGTACTGTGCTTTCAAGTCTTTGGGCCAGGCAGCTTGGGCGCTCAGTGGCAGCAACAGTGCCAGTGGTGCGGCGAAAGCCAAAAGATGAGTCATGCGCATGTGATGCTCCTTGTGATCGTTGAATCTGAAATGATGTCACTCACTATCTGAGGCACTAATTAAGCTCAAGTTCATCATTTCGCAAAATTCGCTGGCTGTTTTTACGCAAAAAAAGAGGGAGGGGCGAGGCTCAGGCATCTGTGTTAGCATGCCGCCCTTGGCTGATTTGTGTGAGGGTGAGCTCTTGGGCCGCCCGACTACGCCATAAACTTTTGATTTGAATTCCAGTCACTCTGGTTCGGTTTCCGGTTGGCCGCAAGGCTCCTGCCACTGTGAGGCAGGTACACCACCGAATCGCGTACTGGCTCATCCCAACCCACGTGACCTTTGGTAGGGGTCACCACTAGGAGAGGAGGCGCCATGCCAACTATTACTCTTCCCGACGGCAGTCAACGTTCATTCGATCATCCGGTTTCTGTGGCCGAGGTCGCTGCTTCCATTGGTGCAGGCTTGGCCAAGGCCACCGTGGCCGGCAAAGTCAACGGCAAGCTGGTTGATGCCTGCGACCTGATCGAGCATGACTCCACCTTGCAAATCATTACGCCCAAGGATGAAGAGGGGCTGGAGATCATTCGTCACTCTTGCGCTCACTTGGTCGGTCACGCAGTCAAGCAGTTGTACCCGACCGCCAAAATGGTGATCGGTCCTGTTATTGACGAAGGTTTTTACTACGATATCGCCTTTGAGCGTCCGTTCACTCCGGATGACATGGCGGCTATCGAGCAGCGCATGCAGCAGCTGATCGAAAAAGATTACGACGTCATCAAGAAAGTTACGCCGCGTGCTGAAGTGATCGAGCTGTTTGCCGAGCGCGGCGAAGACTACAAGTTGCGTCTGATCGAAGACATGCCGAACGAGCAGTCCATGGGTATGTACTTCCATGAAGAATACGTTGATATGTGCCGCGGACCTCACGTCCCGAATACGCGTTTTCTGAAATCGTTCAAATTGACCAAGCTGTCGGGCGCCTACTGGCGTGGCGATGCCAAAAACGAGCAACTGCAGCGTATTTATGGCACGGCCTGGGCCGACAAAAAGCAGTTGGCTGCTTACGTTCTGCGTATTGAAGAAGCCGAAAAACGCGATCACCGCAAAATCGGTAAGCGTCTGGGCTTGTTCCACACTCAAGAAGAAGCGCCGGGCATGGTGTTCTGGCACCCGAATGGCTGGACGCTGTATCAAGTGCTTGAGCAGTACATGCGCAAAGTACAGCGCGACAATGGCTACCTTGAGATCAAGACACCTCAGGTAGTGGATCGCAGTCTGTGGGAAAAGTCCGGTCACTGGGCTAACTACGCTGAAAACATGTTCACCACTGAGTCGGAAAGCCGCGACTACGCGATCAAGCCGATGAACTGCCCTTGCCACGTGCAAGTGTTCAACCAGGGGTTGAAGAGCTACCGTGAGTTGCCACTGCGTCTGGCTGAGTTCGGTGCTTGCCACCGTAACGAGCCGTCGGGTGCCTTGCACGGCATCATGCGTGTTCGTGCGTTTACTCAGGATGATGCGCATATTTTCTGCACTGAAGAGCAGATGCAGGCCGAGTCCGCCGCTTTTATCAAGCTGACTCTGGATGTGTACGCAGACTTCGGCTTTAAAGACATCGAGCTCAAGCTGTCGACTCGCCCTGAGAAGCGTGTAGGTTCCGACGAGTTGTGGGATCGTGCTGAAAGTGCATTGGCTTCAGCGCTTGATAGCGCGGGTCTGGCGTATGATCTGCAGCCGGGTGAAGGTGCATTCTACGGTCCGAAGATCGAGTTCTCGCTAAAAGATTGTCTCGGTCGTGTCTGGCAGTGTGGTACCTTACAGCTCGATTTCAACCTGCCGATCCGTCTTGGCGCTGAATATGTGTCCGAAGACAACAGTCGCAAGCATCCCGTTATGCTGCACCGCGCGATCCTCGGATCGTTCGAACGCTTTGTCGGTATTTTGATCGAGCATTACGAAGGTGCGTTCCCTGCGTGGCTGGCGCCAACTCAGGCAGTGATCATGAATATCACTGATAAACAGGCAGAATTTGCCGCCGAAGTTGAAAAAACTCTCAATCAGAGCGGATTTCGTGCCAAGTCTGACTTGAGAAATGAAAAGATCGGCTTTAAAATCCGCGAGCATACTTTGCTCAAGGTTCCCTATCTTTTGGTTATCGGAGATCGGGAAGTCGAGATGCAGACTGTCGCTGTGCGTACTCGTGAAGGTGCTGACCTGGGCTCGATGCCCGTCGCCCAGTTCGCTGAGTTCCTCGCGCAAGCGGTTTCCCGGCGTGGTCGCCCAGATTCGGAGTAATTATTATTAAGCGTGAAATGAGACAAGATAAACGAGCTGCACCGAAAGCCCCGATCAACGAGAATATCTCGGCACGCGAGGTTCGGTTAATTGGCGCTGACGGCGAGCAGATTGGCATCGTCTCGATTGATGAAGCGCTTCGTATCGCTGAAGAGTCCAAGCTGGACCTGGTAGAAATCTCAGCGGACGCAGTCCCGCCTGTTTGCCGGGTGATGGACTACGGCAAGTCGATCTTCGAGAAGAAGAAGCAGATTGCTGCGGCGAAGAAGAACCAGAAGCAGATTCAAGTAAAAGAAATCAAGTTTCGTCCAGGGACGGAGGAAGGGGATTACCAGGTAAAACTGCGCAACCTGGTACGTTTCCTGAGTGATGGGGACAGGGCCAAGGTATCGTTACGATTCCGCGGCCGTGAGATGGCCCACCAGGAGCTGGGTATGGAACTGTTGAAGCGGGTTGAAGCTGACCTTGCCGAATACGGGACCGTCGAACAGCATCCTAAGATGGAAGGACGCCAACTGATTATGGTCATCGCCCCGAAAAAGAAGAAGTAACCACCAGGGCACGGCAGGCCTTGCGGTTATGTTTATCAACTGAATGCGGAGTATCCGAACATGCCAAAGATGAAGACTAAAAGTGGTGCTGCTAAGCGGTTTCTGAAAACTGCAAACGGTATCAAGCACAAGCACGCTTTCAAGAGCCACATCCTGACCAAAATGTCGACCAAGCGTAAGCGTCAACTGCGCGGTAGCAGCTTGCTGCATCCGTCTGACGTGGCAAAAGTCGAGCGCATGCTGCGCCTTCGTTAATTTTTGGATCAAGACTAGAGGAAGTAACTCATGGCTCGTGTAAAGCGTGGCGTCATTGCCCGTAAACGTCACAAAAAAATTCTGAAACTTGCTAAAGGCTACTACGGTGCACGTTCGCGCGTATTCCGTGTTGCCAAGCAAGCGGTAATCAAGGCAGGCCAATACGCCTACCGTGACCGTCGTCAGAAAAAACGTCAGTTCCGCGCTCTGTGGATCGCTCGTATCAACGCTGGTGCTCGTATCAACGGTCTGTCTTACAGCCGTCTGATCGCTGGCCTGAAAAAAGCTTCCATCGAGATCGACCGTAAGGTTCTGTCTGATCTGGCAGTGAACGAAAAAGCGGCGTTTGCTGCGATTGTCGAGAAAGCTAAAGCCACCTTGGCTTAAGTACCCCCGACAGTTCTTGCGTTCACTGTGTGGGCGCAAGCGCTAAACGTCTTAAATAGGGGAAGAGCCTTCAAGCTCTTCCCCTATTTTGTATCTGGAGTCTGTACATGGAAAACCTGGATGCGCTGGTCTCTCAAGCACTAGAGGCTGTGCAAAGCGCTGAAGATATCAATGCCCTGGAGCAAATCCGGGTTCAATACCTTGGCAAAAAAGGTGAATTGACTCAGGTGATGAAGACCCTGGGGAATTTGCCGGCAGAAGAGCGCCCACAAGTGGGGGCCCTGATCAACGTTGCCAAGGAGCGTGTCACAGAGGTTCTCAATACGCGCAAGGCACTGTTTGAGGAGGCTGAACTGGCCGCCAAACTGTCTGCCGAGTCTATTGATGTGACCCTGCCTGGCCGTGGCCAGACCTCCGGCGGTCTGCATCCGGTAACCCGGACTCTGGAACGTATCGAGCAGTTCTTCACCCACATTGGCTACGGCATTGCCGAGGGTCCTGAGGTCGAAGACGACTATCACAACTTCGAGGCGCTCAACATCCCAGGCCATCACCCGGCCCGGTCGATGCATGACACCTTCTATTTCAACGCGAACATGTTGTTGCGCACCCATACCTCGCCGGTACAGGTCCGCACCATGGAATCGCAGCAGCCGCCGATTCGCATTGTCTGCCCAGGCCGTGTGTACCGTAGCGACTCCGATATCACTCACTCGCCGATGTTCCACCAGGTCGAAGGCCTGTTGGTTGATCGCGATATCAACTTTGCGGACCTGAAAGGGACCATCGAAGAGTTCCTGCGGGTCTTCTTCGAAAAAGAATTGGCCGTGCGCTTCCGTCCGTCGTATTTCCCGTTCACTGAGCCTTCGGCCGAAGTGGATATGGAATGTGTGATGTGCAGCGGCAAGGGCTGCCGTGTCTGCAAGCAGACCGGCTGGCTTGAAGTCATGGGCTGCGGCATGGTGCATCCAAACGTGTTGCGCATGTCTGGAATCGACCCGGAAGAGTTCTCGGGCTTTGCTTTCGGCATGGGCGTTGAGCGTCTGGCCATGCTGCGTTACGGCGTGAACGACTTGCGTCTGTTCTTCGATAACGACTTGCGGTTCCTCGCGCAATTTCGCTAGTCGTAACGAATTCTTAGGAGAGCAGGATGAAATTCAGTGAACAATGGCTGCGTGGTTGGGTTAACCCGCAGGTAGGTCGCGACGAGCTGGTTGCTCGTTTGTCGATGGCCGGTCTTGAGGTCGATAGCGTTACGCCGGCCGCCGGTGTTTTCAGTGGCGTTGTCGTGGGTGAGGTGCTCAGCACCGAACAGCACCCGGACGCTGATAAATTGCGCGTGTGCCAGGTCAGCAATGGCGCCGAGACGTTTCAGGTTGTGTGCGGTGCACCCAATGTGCGCCCAGGCCTGAAGATCCCGTTCGCCATGATCGGTGCCGAACTGCCGGGCGATTTCAAAATCAAGAAAGCCAAGCTGCGGGGCGTTGAGTCAAACGGCATGCTGTGCTCGCAAGCTGAGCTGCAGGTTGGCGAAGGCAATGACGGCTTGATGGAATTGCCGGCCGATGCGCCGGTAGGCGAGGATTTCCGTGTCTATCTGGACCTGGAAGACGCCAGTATTGAAGTTGACCTGACCCCTAACCGCGGTGACTGCCTGTCGCTGGCGGGCCTGGCTCGCGAAGTGGGTGCGCTGTACGCAGCTGAGGTGAAACGTCCTGTGGTCGCTGCTGTTGCAGCCGTGCACGATGAAGTTCGCCCTGTTGAAGTGCTTGCACCTGCTGCGTGCCCGCGTTATCTGGGGCGTGTCATTCGTAACGTTGATCTGTCCCGTCCTACGCCGCTGTGGATGGTTGAGCGCCTGCGTCGTGCAGACGTGCGTAGCATCGACGCTGCTGTCGACATCACCAACTACGTGATGTTGGAACTGGGTCAGCCATTGCACGCATTCGATCTTGCCGAGATCAATGGTGGCATTCGCGTGCGCATGGCAGAAGAAGGCGAGAAGCTGGTTCTGCTTGATGGCCAGGAAGTCACCCTGCGTAGCGATACGCTGGTGATCGCTGACCACTCCCGCGCATTGGCAATTGCCGGTGTCATGGGCGGTGAACACAGTGGTGTATCGGCAACGACACGCGATGTGTTCCTCGAAAGCGCATTTTTCGATCAAATTGCTGTTGCAGGCAAGGCGCGTTCTTACGGTTTGCACACTGACGCTTCGCATCGTTACGAGCGTGGCGTGGACTGGAAACTGGCACGCGAAGCGATGGAGCGGGCCACAGGCTTGCTGCTGGAAATCACTGGCGGTGAAGCGGGTCCAATCGTTGAAACCGTCAACGAACAATACCTGCCATCAATTGCGCCGATCACCTTGCGTGCTGCGCGTATCACCCAGATGCTAGGTCTGGAAATGGACCCTGCTGAAGTTGAGCGTTTGCTCAGCGCTTTGGGCCTGACCATCTCCGCTGATGGGGCAGGGCAGTGGCGCGTAGAAGTGCCAAGCCATCGTTTCGATATCAGCCTTGAAGTTGATTTGATCGAAGAGCTGGCCCGTCTTTATGGTTACAACCGTCTTCCGGTTCGTTACCCGCAAGCTCGCCTGGCGCCACAAGCGAAAGCTGAAGCGCGTAGCGAACTGCCAGAATTGCGTCGTCTGTTGGTCGCGCGCGGCTATCAGGAAGCAATTACTTACAGTTTTATCGATCCGAAGCAGTTTGAATTGTTCAGCCCAGGCGTTGAGCCTCTGTTGCTGGCCAATCCGATCTCCAACGATATGGCGGCCATGCGTGCTTCCCTGTGGCCGGGTCTGGTTAAGTCCTTGCAGCACAACCTCAACCGTCAGCAAGACCGCGTTCGTCTTTTCGAAAGTGGCCTGCGGTTTGTCGGGCAGCTGGAAGGCTTGAAACAAGAGCCGATGCTGGCTGGCGTTGTATGCGGTACCCGTCTGCCGGAAGGCTGGGCGCAAGGTCGCGATGTAGTCGACTTCTTTGACGTCAAAGCTGACGTTGAAGCTGTGCTGGGTTTTGCTGGCGCGCTTGATGACTTCACCTTCGTGGTGGGTAGCCATCCTGCTCTGCACCCTGGTCAAACCGCTCGCATTGAGCGCGATGGCCGTGAAGTGGGCTACGTCGGAGCAATCCACCCTGAGCTGGCAAAAACATTGGGCCTGGATCGTCCAGTGTTCCTGTTTGAGCTGGTATTGGCAGAAGTGGCTTCGGGCAAAATGCCGAAATTCCACGAACTGTCGCGTTTCCCGGAAGTCCGTCGTGACCTGGCGTTGTTGGCCGATCGTGACGTTGCAGCCAGCGACGTGCTGAATGTAATCCGTGAAAATGCAGGCGAATGGCTCACAGACCTAAGGCTATTTGACGTTTACCAGGGTAAAGGTATTGATCCGCTTAGAAAAAGCCTTGCAGTTGGCTTGACCTGGCAGCATCCATCGCGCACTCTTAATGACGATGAGGTGAACACCACGACACAAAATATCCTCACCTCGCTCGAAAACAGGTTGAACGCCACGTTAAGGAAGTGACGTATGGGGGCTCTGACGAAAGCTGAAATGGCGGAACGTCTTTATGAAGAGCTGGGCCTGAATAAACGCGAAGCCAAAGAATTGGTTGAGCTGTTTTTCGAAGAAATCAGGCACGCTCTTGAAGACAATGAACAGGTCAAATTGTCAGGTTTTGGCAATTTTGACTTGCGTGACAAGCGACAGCGGCCTGGCCGCAATCCGAAAACGGGAGAGGAAATCCCGATCACGGCCCGCCGTGTGGTCACCTTTCGTCCAGGGCAGAAGTTGAAAGCCCGAGTAGAGGCCTATGCTGGAACCAAGTCATAACGACGAGCTCCCGCCGATCCCAGGCAAACGCTACTTCGCCATTGGCGAAGTTAGCGAGCTCTGTGCGGTAAAACCGCACGTGCTGCGCTATTGGGAGCAAGAGTTTCCTCAACTCAACCCCGTAAAGCGTCGCGGAAACCGCCGGTATTATCAGCGCCAGGACGTGCTGATGATCCGGCAAATTCGCGCGCTGCTGTACGACCAAGGTTTCACGATCGGCGGCGCTCGCTTGCGTCTGTCAGGCGATGAAGCCAAAGACGACACCACGCAATACAAACAACTGATCCGCCAAACGATCTCCGAATTGGAGGACGTTTTACTGGTACTTCGCAAATAAACCTGCATTTAAAATACTTTCGTATTTCAAAAGCTTAAGGTATATTTCTCGACGTTCTAGCAACACGCAACACAGATGTAACGCCTAGTCGGGGCGTAGCGCAGTCCGGTAGCGCACTAGCATGGGGTGCTAGGGGTCGAGTGTTCGAATCACTCCGTCCCGACCATATTTTTCAATGACTTAGCCCAACTTTCGCGAGTTGGGCTTTTTCATGTGCGTGACTTTTGCGTGACTTCTCCAATTTTCACGCCTGCTTCCTCTTCAGAATTGTCAGTACCGGCCCGCGCGAGTCAGTTGACGATGCTTTATTTGCCGCTTCGATCAGTTGCCCAAGCTCTGCGGTAGAATAGTGGCTCGTGATGCTTCCGTTTTTATGCCCAAGCAATGCCTTTCGATCTTCCAGTGTCACGCCTGCTGCACGCAGCCTTCTGCCAAAGGTGTGCTTCAGGTCATGAATGCGGATTCTGGAAAAGCCATCATGTGCCAGCCGCAAATACTTTTCCTGCCATCTCTTCGCCGCTCTGACGCGAGCCTTCTTCCAGGCTGAGCCATTCTTCCGGTGAACCATTGTTTCGTCGCCTTCGCCGTCTGGCTTGCCGAAAGGGAAGACGTACAGCTTGTGCTGACCTCGCTGCTTCTCAATGACCCACTTGGCTACGGTGTGGGGCATCACCAAGTGTTTGCCCCAGTTCTAAACGTTCGCCCAGAGAGTCCGTGTGGAATCAAAAAAGCACGGCATCCAACGCCACCACCGCAATCTCCCAATACCATTGGGTCTTGCATATTTCCTGCACCCAACACCTGATTTTAACTTTGAGCATAGTCTCCATTTACCAGCGGACAGCCCAGCAGGCCATCGGCATGGACAGCGAACGCATCACCCTCAAGGGTGCGATCTACCCAGGCTTCAAAGGCGGCCTCAAACAACTCGACACCCTGCGCAGCATCGGAGCCCAGCTCCAGCCGTTGGGCCTGACCACTGGCTATGGCGACGTACTGGGCAGATGGTGTTTAAAACACATCGAAGAAGAAAGCGCCTTCCTGCAAGGCGGCATCCCCCGTAAACAAGGGTTTATCTTGGATTTGTACGCTATGGCGACGACCTGCAGAACCGCTATCGGCGACGTGCTCGACACCCTCTGCCAACACTACTACGGCCACCTCAACGGCACAGTCGAAGCCGTGCTCGATGCCAACCAAGGGCTGGCAGATGAGGTATAGCCGTATCGGGCCGGGGTGGTGATTCACTTGCCAGATGTGGTGGGGGCGAGTGAGGAGGGGGTGATGTTGTGGGGTTGATGACTCCAAACGGCATCGTTTTTAAATGGCTGAGCATGAAATAGATAAAGCCTTCTCAATTAAAGGAAAGGTCTGACAGATTCTTGGCAGAACTGGCCGATACAGTCCGCGCTCTTCAAGACGTTGGCCGGCATCAATCGGCGCGGTCAGTTTTAATTAGGGAAAATACTGCATGCGCCTTATTCGTCGACAAGATCGCAAACGACTCGGAATTAGCTTCAGAAATATAGAATCACCATTCTTTGCAAAAGCGAACGTCGAGCTTGCTTTGCATTTGCCCCATACGCCTCTTAACTTATTTCATGTTGATGTGTTCGGTCGGCCAATGAGTGACCAACAAATCGTAGAGGCTGTTGAAAACGGAGACTTGTTGTTGGTCGACGCTGACCCCTTCAGTCCGTTAAGCGATGACAACTTGGGTCGGTATTCGGACATTACGGGGCAAGGCAGGCCCGGCAGTTTTCATAGCCCGTTGAGCGGGAGAGAGAACCACTCCCAGTCTCAAAGCCAGAGTTCAGGCAGCCACTGCAAGAGCTGGGCTTCTATGTTGTTCCCAAAAGTACGACAGTCGATCAGTTAAAGGCTGCGCTGTTCTCGTCGCAATACCCCGCAGTGATGAGCATGTTTGATGCACTCAACCCCGGACTGAGCACTGTCAATGCTGGTTCGATGATCGTGTTAAGTGATCCCAACAACCTGCAATGCACCCGTGAAGAAGCGATATTGATGGCGGCCGCTGCCAAAGCCAATGAGGCGGTAAAAGCGCTTAGTCCGGAAGAGGCCAACTTTATGGTTCGGTATCGTGACGAGATTGAAACCCTTTTTGCCCAATGTGCCACATCAATCGGGATCGGGGAGGCGATGTTTGCCAAGAACCTGGACGACGTAAAAAAACTGTTTAAAGACATTGAAGCGCTGCACGTTCGGTCATTCCAAACGGATGGACATCTGCGATCAGCAGAATTTTTTGCAGAGCGTAAGCGGCTGTTGGCACAACTCAACACGAACTTGACCGCTTTAACCCGTAAAGGCATAGGGTTCCCGGACCATCCAAATTTAAAAAGTGCGCTTGGCATCTCTGCGCGGAGCTTGGTTCATCGCTGGACGGCAGCGGGAGGCCCCGATCAAATACCAGGGTACGCCACCCATATCGAAGGTGTGTCCAAGGCTGCTAAATATCTCAAATATGGTGGATGGATTGGCACGGGTATTGGTGGAGCTGCCTCTTACATGAAGGTTCAAGACGTTTGTTCGGCGGGTAATACTGAGGCTTGCGAGAGAGTTAAGTTTACCGAAACGGGTAGTTTTGCTGGAGGGGTTGGAGGAGGCGCATTAGCGGGCGCGCTCTTAACAGCCCCAGCGGTTGCAGGTATGTGTGTTGGACTGGATGTACCAACTGCAGGTTTTGGAACATTAATTTGCGGTGTGTTTGTGGTAGGAACCGGTTCTTTTACGGCTGGAGCCTTAGGTGGTGCCGCTGGGGAAGCGATGGCTGATAAACTTTATGAGATGGTCCGATGAGTTTTAACACAGCAGATAAAATATTTTTGGCTGTAGGATTAATCGATTTTGGGGGGATATTTCTTTGGATCGGTGTGTGCTTGCATCTTTCATATACTCAGATGGATCGGATGCTGGATCATTTGAGAGATAGTTCGCTCCTCAACACTTTTGTTCCACTTAGGCAAGGTGGTCCATGGGGAAGTTAGTGTTGGTGGGCAGTATTTCTAGCGTTATAACATTTCCCAGCTTTTACCTTAAGCGCGGGAGTGTTAATGCTGAGGATCTTCGATGCTTTCCTAGTGCGCTTAAACGTAAGTTAGTGATTTTGCAATGGAGTGGGCTAACCCTCTTAGTAGTTATGGTTTTTGTTGGTGTAGTGGCCAAGCTGGGATTTGTCTAGTTTCTTGGGTGCTGGACACATCAAGCTCAAAGGCACAAAACAACAACGTCCAAGGCGTCCCCAATAAGCTCGGTACCCCACGCGGCTCCAGTCGCTGGGCCTTCCACCGGTTACATTGACGACCAGCAGTACTGCTAGTTCCACCTCAATTTGCTGGTGGGATTGGAGGGGGGGCAATAGCGGGTGCGCTTTTAACAGCCCCAACCGTCGCCGGGATATGTTTAGCGATTGGCGTACCAACTGTCGGGGTGGGTACAGTAGTCTGTAGCGTGGTGGTTGTGGGGGCAGGATCTTATGTTGGCGGTGAAGTGTTTGGCTCTATAGGCGAGAAAGCTGGAGAGGTTATCTATGAAGCTATTAAATGAATACTGCTGAGTCTTTCTTCGGATACCTGTGTGGTGCTGTAATTCTCGGCGTATTTTCTTGGATAGGTATCGCGCTTCGCATTGCATATACAAAATGGATTTAATGTTGCGACATTTAAAAAACAGTTCTGTCGTCACATATTTAACCCAGTTAAGAAAAGGTGGCCCTTGGGGTAAATTGCTGCTGGTCGGTAGTATTTCAGGGATCGTTACTTTTCCCGGTTTTTACGTCAAACGCGGGCGTGTTTGCCTGGACGATTTAAGCACTTTTCCCATACTGCTCAAGCGTAAATTGGTAATTTTACAGTGGGGCGGAATAGTGCTGCTTAGCTTAGGGTTTGTAATGTGGCTTCTAGGTAAAAGTATTGGCTGGCTTGAGTAACTTTCATTCATTGGTTGCGAGCGCATCATCCGCATAGGCGCTATCCATCCTGCACAGCATCAGCACCCGCTGGGCTTGACCATTGGCTTCGGCTATCTCAACGGCACAGTCGAAGCCGAGCTCGATGCCAACTAAGGGCTGGCTGATGAGGTGCAACCGTATCGGGCCGGGGTGGTGATTCACTTGCCGGATGTGGTGGGGGCGAGTGAGGAGGGGGTGATGTTGTGGGGTTAATCATCGGACTCGAATAGCAAGGCCGTCTCAAAATCTTGCTCGCCGTAATAAATGCCAATGATAAAAACCTGCTTGCCATCAACGGCAAAAGCAATCACGGCCCGCTTGCGATAGTTCGTTATACGCAGACCCGGACGTATATCGTCGCGTTGATTTCCTCGCAGGGGAAACGTTCGTAAATCTTCGCAGTAGGCCACTATAGCGTCGATATAGCGTTTGGCAACTTCAGGAGACGCCGCCGTGGCTATAAATCGGTAGAGCGCCGTCAATTGCTCCAAAGCTTCCGGTGAATACTCAATGGAATACGCCATCAAGATTTGGTCGTTGCGTTCTGATGCTCTGCTGCTAACCGGGCACGCACCTCATCGATGCTTAATGCACGAGAAGGGTCTGCTTTCAGGGCATCGTAAGCGGGAGCTACTTGGCCGACCAGCCAGCTTTCCAGCGCGCGGTCACGGGCCATCAACGCTCGTAGGCCATCACGAATGACTTCGCTTTCAGTGGCGTACTCCCCAGCAGCCACTTTAGCTTTCACCGCTTCTGCCATCTGAATGGGCAGAGTGATACTGAATTGTTGAGTGCTGCGCATGATAAGCCTCCCGGGCTGAGCAGGTTTTAATCCTACTCCATCCTCAAAGCCAAACCTAGCGACTCCTTGGCAGTGTATGACGTGTGGTCATGTTCCATACATGCTGCCCGCAATGCAGCCATTTTGCCCTTTACGGCCTGCCTTGTGCGGGGCTTTTGTCGTCTGGAGCACTTATGACCCCCACCTTTCGCATCGTCGCAGACGGCGCTGACATCACGTCGTTGATCAACGACCTCCTGCTATTACTACGTACTACGGACAAACCCGGCATGGAGTCCGACGACTTCGAACTGCGCATCGATGACCGCGACAGCGCCGTCTCCTTGCCAAATCGCGGGTCAAGCATCGAGATATTCCTCGGCTATATCGGTACAGCGCTGACCCGCTTAGGCCGTTACACCGTTGATGAAGTTGAACTGTCAGGCCCACCCCACACGTTGTTGATCCGAGGCAAAGCCAGTGACATGCGCGGCAACGGAAAAACCACACGCAGTGGCAGTTGGGAAGGGGTCAGCCTGGGCAGCATCGTCAACGACGTGGCAGTGCGAAATGGTTGGTTGCCCATCTGCCCGGAGACGACCGAAGTGCCCCGGGCTGATCAACTGAGCGAGTCAGACTTCAACAACAACGAAGACGCGCCTGAGGGGCTGCCTCCCATACACACCGACCGGCATATCTACCCAAACAAATCTGCCGCCGAACAAGCGGCTAAAGCTCGGCTGACAGTCTTCAACCGTGCTACCGCCTCCGTGCGACTGGAAATGCCCGGGCGTACCGACCTGTTCGCCGAGCGCAGCATCAACGCCCAAGGCTTCAAGACAGGGCTCGATGGTAAATACCCGGTGGACTCAGTAGAGCAGGTCTTCACCCAAAGCGGCTGGAGCACCACCGTTGAATGCAACGGGGGGAACAAGGCAAAGCCAAGGCAAGTGGTTTGAAGCCTGTAGTGCCGCTGAAAATCGTTGACCTCTAACCATCAAAACCCCAAACCCATCCCGCTCTCTGATTTGGTATAAAGGTTAGAAGAAGTACTTAAGGCGTAGGTATTTGTCATAGATGGATGTCGGTGGTCATTTGGTGATGAGCTGGTAGCAGTTCAATAACGTCACAGAAGAGTTTCCGCTGCTTCCAGTCATTGCGATCGCCAATCACATACAAGCGGCGCTTGGCCCGGGTGGCAGCGACGTTGAGCAGGTTAGGCTTGGACACTGCCCATTCGCGAGCGCCGCCGTTTTCACTGCTCCCACCCAAGACAAGGATGATTATTGCAGCCTCTTTACCTTGCATGGTGTGAATCGTACCGCGCACGATCTTGGTATCTAATCGATCCCTAAGCTGGTTGCGCACGTCCTGAAAGGGCGTGATAACTGCGATGCTATCCAGCGGCACTCCGTCGCTATCAAGCAATGCCAACAAACGTTCGAGCGCCTTGCCTTCATTGTCGACCCAATTGCCAGAGGAGCGGCCACTCGCGTGCACCCAGCCGGTGAGTAGACCGGCAGGAGTTTCTTTGGCGGGAGAAGGCTCGATGGTGCCATAGACCATGGCTCCGTCGTAGGCGATGCGATTAGCCAGGTCGAACATTGGTTTGTCACAGCGGCGATGCACCACCAGCGGCAGGCCGACCCAATGTTTCTTATCCTTGGGACCAGCCATGCGACCCCAAGGGGTGGCCTGGTCGGCTAAGGTTTGGGCTGACTGGCGATTGGGTAGCCAGTGTGCATCGACTTGATAGCGGGTACGCATGTGTTCGAGCACGGCATCAGATACGGTGACGATCGGTTCCAATTGCAACGGATCACCGACCAGCACAGCCCGGCGCGAACGCCATAGGGCACCCACTGCAGCCTGCGGTGTAGCTTGACCTGCTTCGTCCACCAACAGCCAGCCAATCTCTGCGCAGCCAAGGCTACCGAAGGAGCGGGCGAACGAGGCGAAGGTACTGCTGAGCACCGGTACTACCATGAACAGCGAGGCCCATGCAGAACGTACCACGGAGTTGGATACCCCCCGATAATGACTGCCAGTAAGCGTGCTGGTGATGAAGTCCAGGTTAGCGCGTAAACGCGAGGCTTCGATCTGGAAGAAGACGCGGTGCAGCTTGAGCGCTTCGATGAATACCTGTGCCCGAGCCTGACGCCAGCCTTCGACTATCCAGGGTTCGAGCAGCTCGATCTCGCCGCCTCTGCCGATCTGACCTTGTTCGAGCCAGACCTGCACATGCCTGGCCTTGCCCGCCTGAGCAATGCTGCGAGCTTTGTCGAGTTGCAGGGCGGCGTGGAGCACGGCTTCATTGATCTCCTGTTCGTCTCTAGCCAATTGTTGATTGAGTTCGATGAGCCGGCCGCTTAGCCGCTGTGCCTGGCGTTGCGCACAGTCGAAGGCGTCCTTGGCCAAGCTGCAAGTGCAATTGAGCAGTCGTTGCCGAGCTGCCCACGTGCGATGAGCACCCCAAAGGCTGAATAGGTTGGCGAGAAAACCCGGTTTTTTTGCAAGGTGTGCTTCAAGAGCCTGGAGTTCGCGTTGCAATTGCTCGCGAGCGGGCGTGAGCTGCAGTGTTTCCAGCGTAGCTTGTTCGTCATCAAGACCGCTGCGTTGGGTCAGACGGACTTGGCGCTCCTTTTCCTTCTGATGTACTCGGGCTTTGGCGCTGATCACTGCCTGAACCCGTTCCAGAATATCGCTGACTTGAGTGCGTATCGCTTGTTCGGCGTTCTTGGCGTCCTGGTATTGCTTTACGGCGGTGCGCCAGAAATTGGTTTTTTCGGCGGACGAGAGCAACTTCATTTGTGGGACTTGCTCGGACAACCATTCGCGCATGCCCTTGGGGGCTGGCTTGTCTTGCGTGTTGTTCGCTACGGACGCGTCGGGCGTTGGATCGCCGTCGTAGAGGTCTTCGTCCAAGATGCCGTTGTCGATGGCCTCTGGTTGGGAGAGTGTGGATTCGTCTTGGGTCTTCTTGGGTGGACGCTTGCCATAGAAGAAGCGATCGACGAACTGGGTACGTTTGGCTTTGCTGCCCAATGCCGCAGAGATCATTGCCCAAGCCGGTTTGTCGCTGGTGAGTTCGCCCAGTTCGCTGAAGTATTCGGCATCGGGCAGCCAGGATGGGTCAACCTTATCCTGCTGGGGCAACTCGAGAGTAACGTTCTCCACGGCACCATTGTTGGAGGAGGCTACCACCATTTCGAAGCCAAACAGGCGGGGGTTGAGCTGATAGGCAAAGCGTTCGCGTCCGCCATCGTTGGCGGATTCGCGACCATCCTGGATGAAGGCGTCCGAGGCTCTGGTCAACGAGGCCAGTACGTCGGCTCGCTGTGTCACCACTGCTGCGATCAGGTCGCGGAGCAGGGTGGTCTTCCCGGTACCTGGCGGACCGTTAACGCCCATTATGCCGGTGTTGTTACTGAGGTTTTGGAGCAGGCTGTTGACTGCCAGTTGTTGGGAGTGCACCAACCCCAAATGTCTTTCGGCAGGCCAGCAGCCGGTCGCATAGCGCGAGGGGGCGAGGCGATCAATCAGAGCCAGATCTGCTTCGGGCTTGTCGAGGTGCAGGTGCTGAGTGGTGTCGTGATGACTCAAGTAGCGGGTCAACGGCTCGCTGGTTTCGCCACGGGCCAGGGCATCGGCCATGTCGGCCAAATCGCTTAGCAGGAAACTGTTGAGCGGATCGTCTTCTTGTTCGGGCTTGTTCGGGTTGATTGGTGCTGAGCGGAAGCGATGTTCGCGCGACTCGTCTGCGAAAAACTTGTCGAGTCCCAAGGTTTGACGAATACAGCTTGTCAGGCGTGACAGGTCAGCAGCGTGGACCACGCCACTGAGCAGACTTTTAGCCTGTTCGCGGAGGGAGTCCTGGGTCTCCTCGAAGCCGCGTGTCCAATCTTTCTTGTTGATGGCGCAGCCGACGAACCATGCCTCGCTGGATAGCACCAAGCTATCAACCACCATCATTCCTTGATCGTTGAACTTGAGTGCGTACAGGGCGGTGAGCCTTTGTTGTGGCTCCTTGTAGCCTTGGTCAGCGCCGTAGAGAGTCTCTAGCTGGCGAGAAACATCCAGGTTGTTGTAGAGGTGTGCGTAGAGCGTGTGGCTCCATACGCGTTTGTTCGGCAGGCGCTGTCGGCTCAGAGGATTGGCTGGCATCCAGGGCAGGATTTGTGCCGAGGTGGGGATGTCTTGGAAAAACGGCTGGTAGTCGCTGTCGCGCTTTTTCAGCTTTGGGACTGCCTGAGGTTGCAGCAGTTCGACGGCGTGCCAATAACGGACGATATTTTGCGAATTCATTCACGACGTCCTTGAAAGCGCTGGGGCTTGGATTCCTGGCAGGGAGGATATCAGGCATGTTGCATCGCTTGATGGCGCCCGGCGCGCAAAAGTGATGCTAATCGTGAGCCGGGTCACTTATGGCATCTGCTCAAACAAGTACGCAGCGCTGAATGTGTAAGAGTTTTCGACAAATCCTGGCGGAGTTTTGCTGGCAGAGGAGGGTGTCGCCTTTGGCCTTGTACGTTGTCGATATTTCTCCGCGACACCTGCATGCAATGCTGTTGCGGCAGCCGAAAGCACACCTTGCAAATGGGACTCTACCGGCCGGCAGGCCTGATTAACCGCGCGGTAGGACGTATACGCACTGCATAAATCCAAGCCCGCAGGCGCATGGTTGAGTTTGATCACTACCCCCAACGCATCGGTGGGGGGCAGGATGACCCGCGGCGGCGATTTGCCCGGTTGCAGGCCTGTGCACAAGATCAAGGATTGACCGCTGTTTGTGATTTATTGGAAACACGCTCACGCTCATCGTTGCCGGTGAACGTTAGTTTCACCGCTGTGGCGTTGCTGGCAGGGAGGCACGCAGATGGCAAATCTGCATCCGTGCTGGTATCGCAAATTTACGATTTTTCAGCCTGGATCTGGAGGT
Organism: Pseudomonas sp. PS01297; assembly: GCF_029959305.1. Taxonomy (NCBI): domain Bacteria; kingdom Pseudomonadati; phylum Pseudomonadota; class Gammaproteobacteria; order Pseudomonadales; family Pseudomonadaceae; genus Pseudomonas; species Pseudomonas sp. PS01297. The sequence continues at coordinate 20,166 of NZ_JASCPQ010000037.1, read as the reverse complement.
CGATAATGAATGGCATGAATCGCAGGCGTTTTATCGTTGGCGCCGGGGTTGCTGGCACTTGCGTGCTGCTTGGGAGCAGTTCGCTATTCTCGATGAATCAAACACTGCCCGCTGCCCGCTCAGGGGTCGCACGATTTACCCGCCTGGATGTCAGTGCCCAAGACTTCCCGGTCGGCATTCTGCAGGACTACAGCAATGCCATTGCCACAATGTTGCGCCTGCCGCCGCAGGATCCACGCAACTGGTATCGTCAGGCGCTTGTCCATCTTCTCGATTGCCCACACATAAACTGGTGGTTTCTGCCGTGGCATCAGATCTATCTTGGCTGGTTCGAGAAAATCTGCCGGGAATTGAGCGGTAACAGTGCATTCGCACTTCCGTATTGGAACTGGACCCACGTGCAGCGCGCGCCCGAGGAATTTTTCTCAGCTGGGCTGGACCCGACCAGTGATATGTTCCAGCAATACATGTATGTGTTCAGGGACAAGCTCGACGAGACCCTGGACGGAATCTGGAGCGGACTCAGTGATCGACAACGCGTGCTGTTGGGGCTGCGCGGCTACACCGAGTTGGAGATCCTCGCCCCGGAGGTTCGGCTGTATTTTATGCAGCCCAACAATTCAAGGGATCTTAGCCAGGCCAATCCGGAGTTCGACGACGATAGTAAACAAGGCACCAGCGGCGAGTCTATTCACCGAGTATTGGCATCGCGAAAATTCGTCGGCTTCGGTGGCCAACTGGCACAGCACCATAGCGTGTTCAGCGGCTCGGATTTATTGGAGAGCTTGCCGCATAATTCCGTGCATGCCGCGGTCGGCGGCACGATGCTTTCGATGTTCTCGCCAATTGATCCGCTGTTCTATCTGCACCACGCCAATGTCGATCGGCTCTGGCAGGTGTGGACAGAAATGCAGACGTCCGAAGACCTTCCTGGTCACCCCGAGCCCGAGCAATTCGAGGCCTGGGCGGGGGAGTATTTTGAATTCTTCAGCGATGAGTATGCCGCGCCGGTACGCGACCTCCCGCTCCAGCACTATCTGCAGGCCGATCGTTTCAACTATTCCTATCATCCGTTGATTGTGGGGGAGACGCGCCCCTTGCCACTGGCGCCGGTACGCAGCGGTACGGTGTACGATTCCATATTGAGCGCCAACAGCATAGGCGCAGACCAAACCATAGATGCTCAGGTAGACGTCCCCGCTGCGGTGCTGCTAGATGCACTGGACCGGGATGGAGCTACGCTGCTGGTGGATGTTCGTATGGAGTATCCGGTACCTGCCAGTGCCTGGGAGTTGGAGCTGCTGCTCATGCCAAACAGCGGCACTCCTGCGCCTTCCGTATCGATCGGTAAGCTGAAAATTCTGGACATGCGCATGCCGCATGCAAACGATCAGCATGGACAGCACCATGCAGGCTCATTCGCTCTCAGCGTGAATGCGGCATTGAGCCGGCTGCATGGCACCGGCGGACTGGATCCAAACACCGCGCTCAAGCTTGCCCTGAAGGCAAGTCTGAGCGGTCTACGGCCGCCGCAAAGCAATGCACTTCACATCCACGGCATGCAGGTCCGGGTCGTGGGCTAGATCCTGCAATTGGCTGGTCTTAAGATAAGCGTTGTGTGTGTTGAACCTTGGAGTTTGTACGCTATGGCGGCGACCTGCAGAACCGCTCATACCCTTTGCCAAAACGACTGCGGCCACCTCAACGGCACGGTCGAAGCCGTGCCAGATACCAACCAAGGGCAGGTGAAGCGCAACCGATACCGTATGTGGCGGGGGCGAGTGAGGAGGGGAGGATATTGTGGGGATAAGGCGATCCCGGTATGGGTGCTTACGTAATTGTTTTTTGGATGGGATGTTAGATTGTATTTCTGAAAGATGTTCTTACTATTAGAGTTCACTCCGGAGTTGCTTTGATTGGAGTTGTGGCGCATTTTTAATTCGCTGCAGTTAAATTTTTAAGTTGAACTCATAAACATCAAAAGGATTATTGATTGTGAATATTGAAACCAAGGACTGGAAAGCTCAGATTAATCGTATGCCCCATGATGAATTTTTTCGGGTAGATGGTGTTGTAACTGTTCCTCACTCGGCCATTTTGCTTAGTCTGGAGGTTAGCCCGATTCAGGACAAATCTTTCGACCTGAGGCTGGATCTTAAATTGACGGTTCCCCAAGACATCGGCCTGAACGTATTAACTGATAAAGCAGTGACCTATAAGATTGCTGGCGAGTCAAATGTTACAGGGGTGAGTATTTTCTTCAATGGCGAACAATTGCATCATATTGATGATGTTTTAATTACGCATTGATTTCATTTTTAATAGCTCTGCCTGTTTTTTTGTCTTGGGCAGAGCTGTTTTTCGGTTTGTAGATATCGGTTACTCAGGATAAACGTAGCGAAGACTTTCATTGGGGTGTGTCCAAGTTATGGATGAGCTTTACCATTCGTGGCATGCGGCCACTATTTATTTGTATTAGGTCCATAACTGAAAGCCCGCTGAGTAGCGGGCTTGGGTTTAAATCAAAAAGGTACTATCAAGCAGCTTTCGATGGGGTCAAACTTTTCTTCAGGCGTGCTTTGAGAGTAAGCATTTGATCCCCGAGCTCATCAAGTTTGGCTTTTCCCAAGATCTTTTTCGCGTGAGGGAACATGTCGGTTTCTTCTTCTTCAATGTGGTGTTCCAAGAGTTCTTTGATCACTTTCACGCGACCGGCGAACTCTGGGCTTGTCGGATCTGTGCCCTTCAGGTCAGGCAGTACCAGGGAGTCGACTGTACGATGCTCCTCTTTGGCTTCATAGTACATTTCAGCCTCAGCTTTACCGCCTGCAGCTTTATAGGCCGGGTAGAGGATTTCCTCCTCTAGCTGGGTATGAATGCTTACTTCCAGTTCAAGCTTTTCCAAAAGCTCCGTGCGTTTCTTGACGGCCCGATCAGTCGACTCGCTTAACTGACTAAGAATGCCTTTTACTTTTTCGTGGTCGGCTTTCAGAAGGTCGATGGCGTTCATGGTATTCCCTCACTATCACGGATGGCTGGTGCCGATCTTTGCCGGCAATGTCTCTATGCCTGTCGCATTTGCCGTGCCAGTTTTCCGGGAATTTTTTTTCGCTTTAATTCAGTCGGTTGCGGTAGATGGTGGCTAATGGCACTCATGCAGCATGCCCGATCCTGTCTTTTGGACGATGCATAAACCCCTGCTCAATTGTTCAAGCGGGATTACCTCTCACTTAGCCGGGATTTTAATGAACGCTTCCTGTGCAGGCTGGTCAACCTCATACCACCCCAGCGAGCGCACAGATGTGGTTGCTTCTTCATAAAGTCTGCTTGATTGGGTCAGCAACGTATCCGCTATGAGTGGGCTAAAGGATTCTGAAAGCCCTGCCTTAGCACTGCCCGGTCTGACAGAGGATTGATCAGCACACTCGCTCCGCCACGTCCACAGAGGGAATAACTGATGACTTACAAAATACCATTTGCCGCTTTAACCATCGGGCTGCTTTGCTCACTGTCCAGCCTGTCCTTTGCCGCCGATGAGCCTAGCGTGACGCTTGATCGACCAGGTGCCGGCGCAGTGGAAATGAAGATTGGCGATATAGTCCCGGCTGAATATCAACGTGAGAGCCTGGAAATCAAAGACTGGAAAAATCGCAAGCTTAAAGCACCTGAGCAGCATGAGCAGTGGGTGGAGATCAAGGGCAAGTACATATTGATTAGCGTCCCTACCGGGACCATTAAAGAGATGGTCGACAAGTAATGAAATTGCTCCGGCCTGAGGTCGTGCGCTTCTTTCAGAGCGCATGCATTTCGGCTAGGTCAGTACTGTTGCTGCCACTCAAAGAAAAGCCCGCTCGGCGGCGTAATGCTGTTCACTTATGAGATGCGTACGGGTAACTGTAGTAGCGAGCTTGTCTCGCGAGCTTTTAAAAGGTCAAAAGATCGCGAGACTAGCTCGCTACAGGGTTGCTTTCGCTTATGTGAACAGCATTGCGCTCGGCGGCGGGCTCTTTGAATCGCCCGGATTCTCATAGCTGGCAGTCACTGTTATCTGAAACGCTATCGGGCTCTGGTGCGGCCTAAAATTCTGTTGGCGTCTTGCGCAGGGGGAAGCCCAAACACTTTTGCATAATCACGGCTGAACTGTGTTGCACTTTCATAGCCTACTTCGTATGCAGCCGTCATGACGCTCTTCGCGCTTGCCACCATCAGGGTTCTGGCCTGAAGCAGGCGCACGCGTTTCTGATATTGCAACGGGCTCAGGTTGGTCACTGCCTTGAAGTGCCGATGGAACGCCGAGACGCTCATTGACGCTCGTTCTGCCAGGCGCTCAACCCCAATGGGCTGCGCGAAGTCTCGGCGGATCCAATGGATAGCCATGTTTACACGCGCCATTGCGCTGTCCGGCGCCGCTATCTCTCGCAACATCCAGCCATGAGGCCCCTGGAGGACCCGGAAGATAATTTCACGTTCGTAAACCGGGGCCAGGGCAGCGATAGCGTCCGGATCACCCATTAACCTCAGCATCCGGACCCAGGCATCCATGAGGTCGCTGGTCATTGACGCGACTGAAAACCCAGGGTTGCTCTCGATACGGCTAGCAGGTTTGGGCAGGTCACTGAACAGCGCTGATAACACCACTGGGTCGAGCGTCAGGCTGACCGCCAGGTAGGGCTCTCCGGATTCGGCAGGATGTACCGAGCCCACAGCGGGCAACTCGATAGACATGACAAAGTATGTCGCAGGGTCATACCTTAAGGTTCTGTCCCCTACCGTCATGCTCTTACTGCCTTGCAGGATCACATTGATCATCGGGTCATAGACCGCTGCGAGCATGTGCTCAGGAATTTCCCCCTGAACCATGGCCACACGGGGGATGCCCGTTTCGGTACGGCGATTTTCAGCAGTGGCCGCGAGTGACCTGAGTTCGTTCAGTTGATTGTCCATACAGGCATGCTGAGGCCAGGTGCCAGCAGCCTGCAAGCGAAAAGCACAAACAGGCAGGTTTGGAGCAGGAACAGGTACGTTCCTGGCAGGACCGATAAGTACTCTGGTCATACATTTGAATGACAGAGGAATAGCATATGAGCGTAATCGTCATAACGGGCGGCAGCCGCGGCATCGGTGCCAGTGCCGCCGAGCATATAGCTCAGCGTGGTCTGGGGGTCATCCTCACTTACAACGCTCATCCAGAGGCGGCCGCCAAGGTGGTCGAACGCATCGAAAAGGCGGGTGGCAAGGCGGTAGCGCTCAAGCTTGATGTATCCGACGTTGGCAGTTTTGAGGCGTTTCGCCAGTCAGTGGTCGAGACGTTGCACGAGACTTGGGCTGTCACCACGTTGAGCGGGCTGGTGAACAATGCCGGTTACGGTTTGTTCAATCCCTTGGCAACCGTCAGCGAAGCGCAGTTCGATGGACTGTTCAAGGTGCACCTTAAAGGTCCGTTTTTCCTCACTCAAACATTGCTGCCGCTGTTGGCGGAAAACGCCAGCATCGTCAATCTGACCAGCGCCACGACGCGTGTAGCCACCGCCGGCGTTGCACCTTATGCGGCATTCAAAGGTGGGCTAGAGGTGCTGACCCGCTATATGGCCAAGGAATTTGGCGGGCGGGGTATACGGGCCAATGCCGTATCACCCGGTGCCATTCGTACTGAGTTGGGCGGGGGATTGAACGACGAGTTCGAAGCGATGCTGGCCGCGCAAACTGCGCTGGGCAGAGTCGGCGAGCCGGATGACGTCGCGCGCGTCATTGCAATGTTGCTGTCGCAGGACAGCGAGTGGATCAATGCTCAGACCCTCGAAGTCGCGGGCGGCTACATCATCTGAACCCAGAAGGATTTTGTCATGCTGGATCACGTCTTTTTATCCGTGAGCGATATCAGCCGCTCCGTACGCTTTTACGAAGCAGTGTTGACGCCGTTGGGTATCACTGCGCGTCTGGACTACGACGGTAAGGACGGCCCGCCGGGGCATCCTGACTTGAAAGGCTTTGGCGCCAGGGGGCGAGTGTTTTTCTGGTTGCGCGAAGGGATCGTCGAAGGGCGTGCCGCTCACGTAGGTTTTGTTGCAAACAATAAAGCCGAGGTGGACGCGGCCTACAGTGCAGCCATGAAGCAGGGCGCCGTCGACAATGGTGCGCCTGGTGCCCGTTTGCACTACGACCCCGATTACTACGCCGCCAATGTGCTGGACCCTGATGGATACAGCCTGGAATTCGTCTATAAAAAATGGCAGCACACCCAATGAGCACTCTTCTGATCTACGGAGCAACAGGCTACACCGGCCGCATGGCGGCAGAGCGGGCGAAGGCGCTTGGTCTGAATTTTGAAATCGCCGGGCGCAATCATACCCGGCTGGCGGCACTGGCAGCGCATCTGGGCGTACCGTTTCGTGTGTTCGATGCCGATGATGCCGAGAACTCATTGTCTGGCATCTCGGTATTGCTCAATTTCGCGGGACCGTTTGTGCACACGGCTGAGGTATTAATGCGCGCCTGCATCAGGGCCGGAGTCGACTATCTGGACATTACGGCCGAGATCAACGTGTACCGTTTGGCAGAACGGTTAGGCGCTGAAGCCGCTTTACAGCAGGTCATGCTGTTGCCAGGCGTCGGATGGGATGTAGTGCCAACTGATGCGCTGTCGGTGCAGGTGGCCAAGCGTGTTGAGCAGCCTTTTGCACTGAGCATTGCACTTCAGGTGCCAGGCTCAATGTCTCGTGGATCAGCCATGAGTGTCAGCGAAATCATCGGTGCGGGGGTGCTCGCTAGGGTCGCTGGCGAACTCGTTGCAACACCCGATGCGGCGCCCCGTCATTTTGATTTTGGTGAAGGTCCGGTTCTCTGCGTGCCACTCTCTTTCGGTGATTTGGTGACGGGATGGCATTCGACCGGCATCCCTAATATCGCGATGTTTGTGCATATTTCGGGCGACGCTTTTCCAGAAGGCGATCTGTCACTGTTGCCCGAGGGGCCCACCCCGGAGCAGCGGGATGCGCATCGCGCCCGTGCAGCAGTTGAGGTCACAGGCAGCGATGGCGCCATTGCACACTCAGTCATCGAAACCGTGAATGGCTATACCTACACGCCGCTGGCGGCAGTAGAAGCGGCACGGCGGGTATTGAACGGTGAGCGCCTGTCGGGTTTTGCAACACCGGCGAAGGTGTTTGGAAGTGGTTTTGCCGAGAGTATCGAAGGGACTCGGATCACCGATTTTTAAGGCTTGGGGCAGTTGTTCATGAGGCTGTTGCGAGCGCTTTGCTCTCAATCTTCGCGGGCCTTGAGGGCTTGAATCGCGCAGCGTCCCGCGCCGGTGGCAGACCATACAGGCGCGCGTACTCCCGGTTGAATTGAGAGGCGCTTTCATACCCAACGGTGTAGGCGATGGATGTTGCATCTAGTGTGTCGAACAGCAACAACCATCGCGCCCTCAACAAACGCAGGCGCTTCTGATACTGAATCGGGGTCATGGCCGTTACCGATTTGAAGTGCCGGTAGAAGGCGGCCACGCTCATGTCTGCCATCACGGCCAGCGGCTCTACCCGAAAAGGTTCGGTGTAGTGATCGCGAATCCATTGGGTGACACGGCGGATCTGCATCATCCGGCCATCCGGCCGCGCGACATCTCGAAGAATCCCCCCTAGTGGCCCCTGTAACGCGCGGAACAAAATTTCGCGCTCAATCATAGGCGCCAGAATCGCAGCCTCATACGGGTGATCCATGAGCCGCATCATGCGCAGCCATGCGTCGATCATGTGCGCGGGTGCAAGCACGCCCTCGAAACATGCGCTTTGCGCCGCCCTTGGCGTTTTGCCTTCGTCCATCAACAGCGCAGCGATCACCTCGATGTCCAGAGTCAGGCTGACCGCGAGATAGGGTTGATCCACTGCATTTGCGTGAATCTGACCCGTAGCGGGCACATCGACAGGCACCAGGAAATAGTGGCCTGGCGAGTAACTGTAAACTTCTTCCCCGATTGACAGGGTCTTGGTGCCCTGAAGCACCAAATGCAGCATCGGTTGATAAACCTGGTTTGCACAGGCCTCGGCCCGCACCATCGCCACGCGGGGCAATCCGGTATCGGTCCACTTGTCTTGCGCGCGCATCACGATGCTGCGCAGTTCTGCCATTGGTTTTTCCATGCCTTCCACCGTGAGCCAAACCCCGGGGCATAGCAAGCCAACTGATAAGAATAGGCAAGTATGTGCGACTAACCGGCAAACCTCGGCGGCTTCAATGCCCGAATACTGATGGCAAGCGGCTCGATGCCTTGCGGTAGTATATCGCCTGACTGCACCGAAGCCTTCTGTCACGTAACGTCAAAAGGGCTGGTCATGAAACTCGAAGGAAAAATAGCGGTTGTCACGGGCGCATCGAAAGGCATCGGTGCCGGGATCGCCAAAGCTTTGGCCGCGCAGGGCGCAACAGTCATCGTCAACTATGCCTCCAGCAAGGCCGATGCGGATGTTGTGGTGGGCCATATCATAGAGCACGGCGGTTCAGCCTTCGCCGTACAGGCTGACATGAGTCAGGCAACTGATGTTGTGCGCCTGTTTGAAACAGTCCGCACGAAGTACGGCTCCCTGGATATCTTGGTCAACAATGCCGGCGTCGCGGTGTTTCAGATGATCGATGACCTGACCGAAGAGGCCTTTCACAAACAATTCAATCTGAACGTGCTGGGCTACCTGCTTGCGGTACGTGAGGCCGTCAAACTGTTGGGGCCGACAGGCAGCATCATCAATATCAGCTCAATTCTGAGTACTGATCCCTACCTCGCGTCGAGTGTGTACTCGGCAACCAAGGGCGCGGTCGATACATTGACCTTCGCACTGGCCAGAGAGCTGGGGCCGCGTGGCATCAGAGTCAATTCGATTTTGCCGGGGCACACGAACACTCCTGCTACCGACGGCAATTTCGCCGGGGCGTTCGGTGAGAAACTTATTGCCGGAACTCCGCTGGGACGTTTTGCAGAGCCTGAAGACATCGCGCCGCTGGCCGTGTTTCTGGCGTCTGCAGACTCGCACTGGGTGACAGGCGAATCCATCCGCGCAGCGGGCGGTGTGCGCGGTGTCGGTTACTAGCGCGACGGGTAAACCTTCAGGCCCACGCTGGCGTGCGCCTGAAGTGTCGGTTGGCGGGTAAACGACCGGATCAGGCTTGGGCCATGCCGCCGTCTGCAAAGAGTTCGGCGCCATTGACGAAACTGGAGTCGTCACACGCCAGGAACAAAGCAGCCTTGGCGATCTCATCCGCTTCAGCGACTCGGCCCATCGGGATGAGGGTACCCAGATAGTCGATCATGCCTTGCTGCTGCGCCGGATCATCCCCCGCATACCCCAGTAAAGCAGGCGTGTGCACAGGCCCCGGGCTTAACACATTGACCCGGATGCCGGTGCCTTTGAGGTCAAGAATCCAGCTGCGAGCCAGATTACGTACCGCCGCTTTGGACGCAGAGTAGACGCTGAATGCCGCCGTGCCCGCGATGCTGGCGCTAGATCCTGCAAGAATGACTGACGAACCGCTGACCAGCAGTGGCAGTGCTTTCTGGACGGTGAAGATCAGCGCTCTGACGTTCAGTCCAAACGTCTCATCCACTTGCTGTTCGCTGATCTGTCCCAAGGGCAGTAGCGTGCCACCGCCCGCGTTTGCGTACAGCACATCGATTCGCCCCGCCTCGGTTTTGATCTGTTCGAACACATGATCAAGGTCGGCCATCCGGGTCGAGTCTGCCTGGATGCACGTGACGTTAGCGCCGATAGCGTTGTGCGCCGTTTTTAGCGCCTCTGCGTCACGTCCGGTGATGTAGACATGTGCACCTTGTGCGGCGAACAGCTTGGCGGTTGCCAGGCCGATACCTTGGGTGGCGCCGGTGATGAGTGCGATTTTGCCGTCGAGTCTGTCGGACATGATGAATACTCCTGGTGCCTGAAGAGCCTGGCCTGAAGGGTTCAGGTCAGCAACTTGGGGGGAGTCTAGGAGCGTCGTCTCTAGGGCAGAAGCCCGTGAAAATAGAGACATAATTCATCTGGATGGATAATCAGACGTGTGTATTGCAACGGGTCCTTCAGCGTCGCTCAACGGCTTGGGTGCTACAACTTTCGTTGTTGAACAGCTCAACTGCCCAGTCGATAAAGGCACGCAATTTTGCGCTGGGGTGGCGCGCTGCCGGATAGACCAATTGCAGTGGATGGGGGGCAGGGGCCCAGTCCTCAAGTAACGGCACCAAACGCCCGGCAGCCAGGTGCGCCCGCGCGCTAAAACGAAAAATTTGCCCGATCCCCATCCCGGTCAGCACCGCTTCGGTCAGTGCCGTGCTCTCGCTCACGCAGAGGGCTGGCTGACCATTGACCTCGTATGTCTCATGACCTTTGGCGAAATGAAACGGCAGTGTCTTTCCGGTGTTCGAAAAGAAATAGCGAATCGTGCGGTGGTTTTGCTCAAGCGCTTGTGGGTGAGTCGGTATGCCAAAAGAGGCCAGGTAATCAGGCGTCGCACAGGTGACGAAGTCTGCATTGCACAGGTGGCGTCCAATCAGCGAACTGTCCGGTAATGCGCCTCCGCGAATGACACAGTCGACGCCATCGCCGATGAGATCCGCGGGGCGATCGTTGACCCCAAGCAGCAATTGCAGGTCAGGGTAGCGGGCATGAAAATGCGGCAGTGCCGGGATAATGACCAGATTGGCCAGCGATGAACCAATGTCCACGCGAAGCCTGCCTCGGGGGCTGGCGCGTGCCTGACGTGCGGCGAGATCCATTTCGTCGAGCCCTGCGAGCAGGTTCAAGGCTTGCTCCCGGTAGGCTTCACCGGCCTGGGTAATAGTGAATGAGCGTGTACTGCGTTCGATCAGCTTGGTGCCCAAGTGTTGTTCAAGGTCCTGAAGCAGTTTGCTGACGGATGAGCGTGGAATGTTCAACGAATCGGCTGCTTTCGCAAACGAGCGGGCGTCAGTGATCCGAATGAAAACCCGTATGGCGAGAAGTTGATCCACAGCTGCGCTCCAGGAAAACTTAGGGGGATGGCTCACATTTCTCTAACATTTAAGTCGGTAGTGTCTCGATTTCTCGGGAGTCGAAATCAGCCTGGGCCTGCATGACCGCAGCCAAGTGGTCGAGCGTCCAGAGATACAGGGCGTTGAAGGGGTGTTCAAGTGTCCTGCCCAGTGGGGTGATGCTGTATTCAACCGCCACCTGCGAGGAGGGAATGACACGTCTTGCCAATATGCCATTGCGCTCCAGACGTCTCAGCGCCTGGGTCAAGGCTTTTTGGGTGATCCCGTCCAGGCACCGTTTAAGCTCATTGAATCTCAATGGTTTCTCGCACAGCGCTGCGAGAATTAGCACCGACCACTTGTCAGCGATCTGATCGAGTAGAAAGCGGCTGGAGCAATCTACGCCTCGGTCCGGGGATGCAGAGCCTGAGTGTGCTGCGGTTTGAGCGGTGGTTTCGCGCATGGGTTTCCTTGGGTATACCTGATAGCTTCAAAGTGCGTAATTGATATTAGGTATACAAAATATACCATTGGACTTCTACCTATCCGGAGTTGCCCATGTCATCCCTCTATCAAACAAACACAGTCGATCATCTCGCTGTCGTTGACACTCTTTACCGCTTCGCTGCTGGCATTGATTTGCGTGACGAAGCATTGCTTCGCTCGGCTTTCACACAGGATGCTGTTTCCGACTTCAGGCCTGCTGCAGCCAAGGCTGGCTTTGAATATCCGGTGCTTGAAGGTCGGGACGTCATCGTTGGCGCGTTATCCAGTTCGCTAAGCCAAGTTGATACGACCCATTCGGTCAGCAATCCCCGAGTGACAATCGCGGGCGACACGGCACATCTTGATGCATTGGTGGAGGCACAGCATGTGCTTAAAAGCGATCCTGCGCGCCACTACTTGATGAAGAACCGCTACGACATCAATTTGGTCAGACTCGGTGAGGTCTGGAGTATTCAACGGGTGACGGTCGACAACGTGTGGCGCACGGGCGACCCCTCAGTGCTCATGGGCATCTAACAGCGAGGGGCTCAGGCTTTTCGGCCAGCGATAATACTGGTTGATGTCGGCATACAGCCTCACGGCACGCCGTGGGGTTTACTGCCCCCCCACAATGACTGAATGATGGTTTAAGACCCGGTGAGTTGCCCGGCCAAGCCACGCATCCATCCCTCACTCCCGCTTCCAGGCCATCTCATTACCCGAAAGCATCGGCACCAGCGACCGATCACACATATTGGCCATGGACAGTAGCTTCTGCGCTTCTTCGCTATCACCTGCCTGAATCAGTCGCCAGGCTTTGACGCGCATCCTCTGGCCGTGGTCATAAAGGTTTTCGGAGGCTCTGGCTATTCCCTCGTTACCTGAAGGCTTGTTCATGGGGTGGGTTCCTGCTGTGTTCAGTGGAGAGTCACAACACGGCGGCTCTCGCCAATGCGGATTCTGTCTAACGCCCGGTTTAATGCATCAAGTGCTTCAAGCAGTGCTTTAGCCTCGGTCTCTCTGCCATCGCCCCATAAACGTTCTGCCATTTTATTGAGTGTCAAAATGGAGCGCTCGATATCTGCAGCAGTAGCGGCTGCAGATGTTGCAGTTTGTTTCTTCGGCATTGTCACAACTTCTGCAGTTCTGGATGGGCAGCCATCTAACTATCATTGATCCACCTGGCTTGCCAGCCCCGTTATGTATCCCAGTGGTAATGAGGTTATGCGCAGGCCTGCGTGCGTGATTTCGCTGGACACTTAAATTGTAAAAATCCAGTTGTAGGATGAATCCGATATGCGGTGAAGCAATGGCCGGCGCAACATCAAACGACCAGGAGGGTGGTGATAAGGGTGATTCAGCGAGTGGTAGTGATCGTGTGCATGGTCTTGCAGGCACAGACGGCTTTGGCAGAGGGGTTGCAGGAGATTGCCGTCGCGTTGGCCTACCCGCGAAAAGAAGTCATCGCCAAGATAGCCGAACGCAAGGGTGGGGATGTTGTATCGGCATTGATACTGGAGAGGGCGCTGATAAGAAAACGAGCTGACCGCGCCCAAGGGTCGCCCTGTGAGCATGTAGAGGACAGTTTAAAGTCGGGTTGCCTGCTGTTGGTCAGCGCCAATGCGATCAGTGACGGTAGATTCGATGATCTGCGCGGTATTTTCGCAACGCTTGATACTCGTGCAAAGAATCAGTTGTTTCAGCTCGTTCCTGTTGCTCTATTCGAAAAGTTGGCAGCCTTATCGCCTACGCGATTAATCAGCCAAGCTGAAACCAATATTGCCTTGAGTACGGAGAGCGAGGGCTTTTTGCAAGACAGCACAAAGCCTGTTGTCGATATCGAAATAAATGGGCAGAAGGTAAGCGGCGCACTTGATACCGGTGCCAGTGTCACCCTTATCAGCGAACAGGATGCAAGGCAACTTGAGTTAACGCCCCTGCACTATGACGCCGAGATAGGCACTTATTATCGGGCTGGCAAAGTGAAGGCGGCTTTGTATCAGATCAAGGAACTGAAGATCGGCAATACGCAGATGCGCGATGTTGTGGTGTTGGTTGGAGGACAAATGACGCTTATTGGTCTGGATATGATCTCGCGATTCGACAGTTTGTATCTCTCGCCGGAGCGTATTGCCATCAACCTGTCTGCTCATGAACTTGCAAACCTGGAAAAAGAGTGTCGAGCAAGGGTGTTCCTGAACAGCGATTTCATGCGCTTTAACCAATTCTTGTACTTCATCGCCAAAGTGGATGGCAAAAGTACGATCGTGGCACTGGATTCCGGGTACTCGGGCGACTATCTGGCGACTGCGATCATGCCGCAAGGTGCTGTGCGGGACATCACATCCAGTGGTGTCGTCAACGACGCACGCGGGGCGGCTTACGAGCAACCTTACAGTGCCGAGGTCGAGGTGGGGGCGGGTAATAAAACAATCCGAATGCCTGCGATCTTTTCGGCGACTCGCAAGCTACCTGCACCCTATGTGTTGGGCTGGAGGGGCTTCTCTCACTACCACTTGGTTTACAACGTTAAATCTGCAAGGGCGTGTTTGATATGAAACCACTTAAGACACTGCTCCCGTGCTTGTTTGCACTGGTTGTTCTGCATACCTCTGCCAGTGCATTAACGATTGAGGATGCTCGCGCCGAGTATTCGGCAGGGCGCTATGACACTGCGTTCACCATGGCTCAGCAACTGGCTGCGAATCCCGATGAATTGGCGGCCAGGCACATGCTGGCGGGTCTTAAGCTGACGGGCAGAGGCACGCCCAAGGATGTTCCCGGCGCGCTGGACATCTGGAAAGCGCTGGCGGCCAAGAATTATGAGCGGGCCAACGCAACCTTGGGCGCCCTGTATCTGGCCGGTGGCGATATCGAGCAAAACCTCGACCTGGCCAAGACCTACCTGGAAGCAGCAGTCAGGCAGAAAAATCCGGAAGCTACCTACAACCTGGGTTTTATGTACCAGCATGAACTTGGAGTTGAGTTTTCTGAGCAGAAGTTTCTCGAACTCTACAATCTCGCAGCCGCAGCTGGCTATGCAAAGGCGTTATTACAGTTGGGCTCGCTCAATGAGCGCAAGATCCTTACCGATGCGTCGATGTACAAGGCCTGTGATTTCTATGAGCGAGCAGGTGAGGCAGGATTGGCGCAAGGAGCCTTCCAGGCAGGGAAATGTTATGCAATGGGTAACGGAAAGACCAAGGATCTCAAGGCTGCCTTTCGCTGGTATGAAATCGCGGCACTCGCCAACGACCCGATGGCACAGGCCAATCTAGGTTACATGTATGAAAAGGGTTATGGCGTTTCCGCTGATATGGCCAAGGCCTACAAGTGGTACCGACTCAGCGCTGACAAGATTCCATCGGCGGCGCAACGTGCCGCAAACCTCACCGAAAGTGGGAAACTGGACCCGGACCTGACAACGGATCAGCAGAAAAAACAATGGCAGGATGAACTCGCCAAGAACATTGAGCTGGGCAGGCAACGTGACGGAATTCTCTTCAAACAATAGCCTGTCAGCCCCCATAACATCCCGCCAAAACACGCCTACCCACTATGCACACATCCACCCGAACCTGCGAAAACCATGTGCTACGCTCATTCGGGTTTGAATCTACCTTTCTTTTCAACAGGGAGTGCGCAATGAGAAGCATCATATCCACGTTAACAATCACCCTCGCAGCGCTAGTGCTCAGCGCCTGCGTCACTGGTGGATCTAATAACGGTGGGGAGTTTGAAATCCGTACGGGCGTGCTTGAGCAAGTTGAACTCACGCAAGTCAAGTCAAACCATGACAGTGGTATTGGCGCCATTGTGGGCGGTATCGCGGGTGCCGGTTTGGGCAGTTTGATCGGTGCAGGCACCGGGCGTGATGTGGCCATGGTGGCCGGGGCGCTGGCGGGGGCTGTGGGGGGTAATTACGCCGAGAAGCAAAATTACGACAAACCCCGTGAAGCGCAACAGCTCATTGTGCGTCTGAAAAGCGGTGTTCTGGTGTCAGTAACCCAGCCGGTTAACCCGGCCTTGGCGCCCGGCATGCACGTGTACATCGAAGGCTCCGGTAGCGGAGCGCGAGTTATTCCACAGAACTGATGTGCGCTGTTCGGGCGCACGATATTAAAAGCTCAGGGGCTGTGTGCCCCTGAGCTTTTTCGCGAAACCAGTCACTGCCACAAATCCTCATTTCCTTCCTGCAGCAGGTGCGCCTGATAAATCATGCGTGCGCGATTTTTTGGCGTGCTATACCTAGTTCAAATCCCAACTTAAAAATTAAAAACATGCTCTCAATATTCCATCCCATTGATATGTATTCGTGGTTGATTTTAGTGTCGATGCTGCTGGTTTTGTGCCTGGCAGCGTTTGCAGGCAAGGTGGTATGGGGCGGTAAAGCTGTTCGCAATGCTGATTTCGATGATGAGCTAAAAGTTGTTCTAGGCTGCATCTTGTCGATGTTCGGTTTATTGGTGGGTTTTATTCTTTCTTTTGCAATAAGCGGTTTGAACTCACGCATGGCCGCCGAAGAAAATGAAGCCGTCGCCATCGGTAATGCATTCCAGCGCACGACGTTGCTCACAGAGTCTCAGCAGGAAACCGCAGAGAAACTGCTGGAGGAATACTTGGCCCTGCGGATTGCATTTTATGCCACCGATGATGATGCCAAACGCGCGGATATCCGGATGGAGTCCATCAAAAAACAAGCCTATATGTGGTTTCAAATCAGCAAGCTTGCGAAGGTTAACCCCAACCCGGTCATTGTGACCGTGCTTAATGCAAGCAGTGAGTTGTATGTGGCCCAACAAAAAACCATGTCTAGCTGGCGGCATCAGATACCGGTCGTTGCATGGGCACTGCTTGTGTTAAGTGCGGTCTGTTCTAACTTTTTGATTGGCTACAATGCACGGGGCAAGTCCGGGAGCAATGTGTTGGTGTGCATCATGCCAATTTTTACAGCGCTGGCACTGTTCATGATTGCGGAGATCGATGTGCCGGGCAAAGGCTTGATACGCGTGGCCCCCGATAACTTGAACGCCTTGATCTTGACCCTCGAACAAGGAGGGCTGACGTTCTAGTGGGCTGAAGTTGCCTGAGCGTGTCAGCGAGTCGCCCCCTCGAATCGCTGACCGATTGGCAGCCAGACCCATTACCGGGTAACGTTACGCCTCCAGTCCTTAACGATTTACGCCATGTCCTCGCTCAAGTTGCATCGCCTCACCATCCTCGGTTTGATCTTTTTCATTCTCGGCTTGCTCGGTGTCCTTTTCGCCCTGTACAGCATCTATACCGGGCCAAAGCCTACAGAGCCTGCCCTCATGCGCAGTCTGGTGCTGGCCGGGTGCATGCAGTTGACCGGCTGGGTACTGCTCAACCGCAATCGCTGGCGCATGATGTTCGGTAAATCGCGTAAGTAGGCCGCCCATACGCTGTATTCCTGTCACACCAGAAAAAAGCAACTCAACCCAGCAAAAGGCGGCCCTCAAGCATCTCTTTGAGCACCACCGCCTCATTATGTGATTGATCCTTGGCCGCATAAATCAGCGTGATGTCGCCTTGCTGCGCCTGTTGCTGGAGTTGCGACAGCGCGGGGTTGTTCTTGAGTTCTTCGCAGTAACGCTTTTTGAACTCGGGCCATTTTTCAGGTGCGTGCCCGAACCATTGGCGAAGTTCGGTGCTGGGCGCGACCTCCTTGAGCCACAGATCAATCCTGGCTTTCGCCTTGGCCACGCCCCGTGGCCAAAGCCGGTCGACCAGAATGCGCTGGCCATCCGTGTCACTCGGCTGTTCATAAGCCCGCTTCAACATAACGCTCATGGCGTCCTCCCTGTTCACGCGACAAGACACATAGCGTAGCAGGGCAGGGTGCGCTTACGTGCAGTAGATCATGTCGTATGTACAGTCTCCACGCTCGCATGCAGGGTCTTCCAATGGCAACTGTTGTCACCAAACCCTGTAGTCGCTGCCAAGGCACGAAGGCTGCGATGAGTGCTTTCGCATCCCATAGCAGCCTTATACATCGTCAGCGCTTAAAAGCCGGGCCTTTAATCAGACGCTACCCACCAGTTTCGATTCGTTCATTCGGCGCTTATACGCACTGTCCCGGCTCGCCAGCCAGTAGTACAGCGGCGACGTCACCAGCAGCCCTACGATCCAGGACAAATCCGCCCCGTCGAGGTGTGCGGAGATCGGACCGACGTACAGCGGAGTGTTCATAAACGGGATCTGCACCGCAATGCCGATGGCGTAGGCCAGCAATGCCTGCGGGTTGTAGCGGCCATAAATGCCACCGTCGACGCGGAAGATCGAAGCGATGTCGTATTTGCCTTTGTGAATCGCGTAAAAATCGATCAGGTTGATCGCCGTCCACGGCACCAGGACCACCAACAGCACCAGCACCATGTCGACGAAATGGCCGATAAAGTCTTTCGAGGCGAAGACCGCCGCAATCGCACATGCCGCCAATACCACGGTGGAAATCAGCGCACGGCTTTTGGCCGTTGGAATCCAGCGATAAGCAAAGGTCTGAATCAGGGTGATAAGCGACAGCACGGCGCCGTACAGGTTAAGGGCGTTGTGGCTGATCACGCTGAGCAGAAACAGCACCAGCATCAACGGGCCAATCGCACCGGTGGCGAGTTTTACGGCGTCCATGGTGTCCATCCCGACCGGCGTTGCGAGCACCGCCACCGCACCAAAGATGAAGGACAGGCTGGAACCCAGCACCGAGCCCATGTAAGTGGCCCAGAAGGTAGACGCCACCGGCACATCCGCCGGGAGGTAGCGCGAGTAGTCAGACACGTACGGGGCAAACGCGATCTGCCACAGGGCCGCCAGCGACACAGTGGCCAGCCAGCCGGAGATGTTGAACTCGCCGCGGGTCAGAAAGTCCGTGGTCTGGACGTGGGTGAAGATATAGCCAAACCCCAGCAC
Organism: Pseudomonas sp. PS01297; assembly: GCF_029959305.1. Taxonomy (NCBI): domain Bacteria; kingdom Pseudomonadati; phylum Pseudomonadota; class Gammaproteobacteria; order Pseudomonadales; family Pseudomonadaceae; genus Pseudomonas; species Pseudomonas sp. PS01297. The sequence goes on along the minus strand of NZ_JASCPQ010000037.1, from coordinate 1,763 downwards.
GATACCGGCGCCCAGCACCCAGGTGCCGATGCGGTTGAGCACGTGGATAAAGCGGTAGCCGATGATGCCGATGATCCCGGAGCCGATTGCGCCGATCACAATACCGACCGGGACGGGCACCGAATCGACCACACCATGCAGGGACTTACCGGCAAGCACGATGTTGGAAGCAAAGAAGCCGATGTACATCACGCCGGCGATCACCACCACCAGCAACGCGCCGAGAGAACCGAACTGGGCGCGGCTCTGGATCATTTGCGGGATGCCCATTTGCGGGCCTTGGGCCGAGTGCAGCGCCATCAGCACGCCGCCCAGCAAGTGACCGACCAATATGGCGACGATGCCCCATACCAGATTCAGGTGGAACAGTTGTACACCCAGTGCGCCGGTCACAATCGGCAACGGCGCGATATTACCGCCGAACCACAGGGTGAAGAGGTCTCTTACCTTTCCATGGCGATCTTCCGGGGGCACGTAGCCAATCGTGTGCTTTTCGATGAGTGGGGCGGAGGATGTTGCAGTGGTGACCATGATGAACTCCAAGGCAGGAAGAGTACGTGGGCGTACTTCGCAGTGCGCTTTCAGGGCAGCGCTTTGTTGTTGGAGTGATCATCTGTAATGGTGGCAAGCAGGTAAATTAGTAAGTTTGTTGCTATAGACCTTAAAAAATATAGCTCATGTCTTTTTTTGCTCCGGTATGTTGCATACACCGTCAACGCTGAAAAAATTGGCTTTTTTCTGCACTTGTTTGGGGCGAAACCCCACGTTTATCGAGGTCCGGATGGCTGCCTACAACCTGCGCCAACTCAAATATTTTATTACCACGGCCGAATGCGGGAGTGTCGCAGAGGCGTCACGCAAGCTTTATATCGCCCAGCCTTCGGTGTCTACCGCCATCAAGCAGCTGGAAGACAGCTTTGGTGTGCAGCTGTTTATTCGTCACCACGCCCAAGGCGTTTCGTTGACGCCCAGCGGCGCGCGGTTTTATCGCAAGGCGCAGGAATTGCTTCGCGTGGCCCATGAATTTGAGCAAAACGCCCTGGCGGATAATGATGTGGTGTCGGGCCAGATCGACATCGGCTGCTTCGAGACCGTCGCGCCGCTGTACTTGCCGCGTCTGATTGCGGGGTTCAAAAAGCGTTGGCCGGGGGTGGAAATCCGCATTCGCGATGGCGAGCAGCAAGAGCTGGTGCAGGCGCTGACCGCCGGCAGCATCGACATGGCCATGCTTTTCGAACACGACCTGGGCGGCAGTATCGAAACCACGCCATTGATGCCGCCGCAGCAGCCCTACGCGCTGTTACCGGCAGACCACCGCTTTGCGCAGCAGGCCAAAGTGTCATTGGCCGACCTGGTACTGGAACCGATGATTTTGCTAGACGTACTGCCGAGCCGGACCTACTTCGTGAGCATCTTCGAAGAGCGTGGACTGACCCCGAACATCGTCTTCAGCTCGCCGTCGATCGAGATGGTGCGGGGCATGGTCGGCAGGGGGTTCGGGTTCTCGATTCTAGTCACCAAACCCTTCACCGAATACACCTACGACGGGCAGAAACTGGTGAGCATCCCCTTGGCCGAAACCGTCACCGGCTCCGGGCTTTCAGCCGTCTGGCTGCGCCGGGCGCCGCTGACCAAACCGGTGCAATTGTTTGTCGATTATTGCCGCGAAGAACTGGCCAGAGTCCTCAGCTAACCCTGCCTGGACCTGTAGGAGCGAGCTTGCCTCGCGATCTTTTGATCTTTAAAAGATCGCGAGGCAAGCT
>NZ_JASCPQ010000036.1:0-49457 GCF_029959305.1 Pseudomonas sp. PS01297 | reverse complement strand
GGCTTGCTCGCGATACAAACGACGCGGTGGTTCTGAAGACCGCGCCGACACTATCGCGAGCAAGCCCGCTCCCACAGAAATGAGGTCAATAGGACGCGCCTGCTTGCACTCAGGCGCGTGCTGCTCTAGTGCGTCGTCAACCCATCCAGCGACTTATCCACATACGCTTTGGCCAACTCCACCAAATGCATGCTCGACAACACCAAACTGCGCGCATGCCCGCTCAAACCATTCCCCGCCTCACACGCCGAAGCACCCGCGCAGCGCAACAAGTCTGACGCTTGGGCCAAAGCCGCTTCTACATTGACGTTGTCGGGTATGGCATACGTGGCCTGATCCACGTGCCGTGGAGGCTTATGGTCGTGCAGGTAGTAATTGAGGGCGCGCTCGGTGGCCGCGCGGTCTAACGACAGTGCATCGCACTGAACAGCCTCTTGCGAGGGTAAGGCAGGTGGATCGGGGACAATCTTTTTCATAGCGCTCTCCAAGTTTAGGGAGCTGCCTTAAATCGCGACTAACGATGGGGAGGCAGCCGTACGCAGGTTAGTCGACCGGCAAACTTGGAAACCGGCGCACTCGAAAGTGCCCTGCGCACGGCCACCATAAAACGCAGGCCATAGAAAAGGGCCTCGCGGAGGTAGCGCCTTGCGCCAAGTTTACAAGCCGGGCGACTAAACCCGACCGCTGATGTGCAGCGATGGGCCGAGACTATGCCCCGAACTGGACAGGCGCAAGCGAACGAGAGTGTCTAGGAAGTTTCATAAGAAGGAAAGGGATCGGGCCTACGAACCGCCTGAAAACGCCCCCTTTTTGGGCACAAAAAAATTCATCAAATACTGGCCAAACGCAGGCAGAACTCCAGAGCGTGGCTATAGTCAATTAGCTTGAACCCTAATGATTGGGGCCTATAACCGAGCCCGGAGCCACCGGGCCTTACTGTGCAAAAGGAGCTTGACCCTATGAAACGTACCGCATTGGCTGGTCTGTTTGTATCCGCTGCAATGTTGGCCTCTCCGGTGTTTGCGGCAGATGACCTCTGCCAGCTCAACCTTATACAAATCGCCAATGCCCGAGCGACCGTAGTTGCAACCAGTGAAAACACCCTGGGCGATATCGACGCACAGGTAGATAAAGCCAAAGCCGAACAAGCGGCTGGCAAAACTGAAGACTGCATCGCGACCACCAGCCAAACCTTACAGAGACTGCAAAACCTCATTAAAGGCGGTGATGGTAAGTAAGCCCATGAGGTTGGCCTTCTGCGCTGAATTGGCGTAGACTGCGCAGCTTGCTGGTTACGGCCAGCAAGCATCGGGGCCGTTTAGGATTCGACGCCGGTTGCGAAACTCTAGGTGCATGCCGAGTTGGTAACAGAACTCGTAAATCCACTGTTGCAACTACTTATAGTTGCCAATGACGAAACCTACGAGGGTCAAGCTCTCGCAGCGTAAGCTGCCTTAGCCATCCTCCTGGTACCTTCGGGTCCAGCAATCACTAGGGGATGCCTGTAAACCTGAAGTGATTGTCATATAGAACAGGATCGCCGTGCAGTACGTTGTGGACGAAGCGGCTAAAACTTACACAACTCGCCCAAAGCACCCTGCCCTTCGGGTCGCTGAGGGTTAACTTAATAGAAACGGCTAAGCATGTAGTACCGACAGCGGAGTACTGGCGGACGGGGGTTCAAATCCCCCCGGCTCCACCACTTTTACATCTAAAGACGTCCAAGGGCGTCTTTTTTTGTGTCTTAAATCCAATGAATACGGGGGTTTCGGGGCTTTTGGGTGCTTTGGAGGTTTTTTGAGTTCTAGGCGGTTTGGTATTCCCATTGGTATTCCCGGCTACCCGGGGCTAATCTTGGGAATACCAAACCGTGTCATGGAGTACTTCTCATGTGCGCTCAATTTACCCGCCTCTCTGACCGCCAGCTCAAGGCGATCAAGCCGAAAGACAAGGATTACGTCCTCACCGATGGCGATGGGCTCCAGTTGCGAGTCAGGGTCAATCGGTCGATGCAGTGGAATTTCAACTACCGGCATCCGGTTACCAAAAACCGAATCAACATGGCGCTCGGCCCCTATCCCGAGGTATCTCTGGCGCAGGCCAGGAAGAAAACCGTCGAAGCCAGAGAGCTGCTTGCGCAAGGCATCGACCCCAAAGCACAGCGTAATGAGCTGCACGAAGCCAAACGAGCCGAGACCGAGCACACGTTCGAGAATGTGGCCACCGCCTGGTTTGAGTTGAAGAAGGATTCGGTTACGCCTGCGTATGCCGAGGACATCTGGCGCTCGCTCACGCTGCACGTCTTTCCCGACATGAGAACCACGCCGCTGTCGGAAGTCACCGCCCCCATGGTGATCAAGCTCCTCCGTCCGATCGAAGCAAAAGGCAGTCTTGAGACTGTGAAGCGGTTGAGCCAACGGATGAATGAGATCATGACCTACGGGGTCAATTCTGGAATGATCTTTGCGAACCCCCTCAGCGGCATTCGAGCGGTCTTCAAGAAGCCGAAAAAAGAGAACATGCCTGCGTTAGCACCTGATGAGCTTCCCGAGCTGATGATGGAAATTGCCAATGCGAGCATCAAGCGGACTACCCGCTGCTTGATCGAATGGCAACTACACACCATGACGCGTCCCGCAGAGGCCGCGACGACACGTTGGGCAGATATCGATTTCGAGAAGCGTATCTGGACCATACCTCCAGAGCGCATGAAAAAGCGTCGCCCGCATACCATCCCGCTGACTGAACATGCGCTTGCGCTGCTAGCGACGCTCAAATCTCACAGCGGCCATAGGGAATATGTATTTCCGTCAGACAGAAACCCGCGCACCCATGCCAATAGCCAGACTTCCAACATGGCGTTGAAACGAATGGGCTTCCAGGATCGACTGGTTAGCCATGGTATGCGCTCGATGGCGAGCACGATCCTGAACGAACATGGCTGGGACCCGGAGCTGATCGAAGTCGCGCTGGCCCACGTTGATAAGGATGAAGTTCGGAGTGCCTACAACAGGGCAGCCTACATCGAACGCCGGCGCCCGATGATGGTTTGGTGGAGCGAGTATATCGAGAAGGCAGCTACGGGCAGCCTGTCAGCATCTGCGATCAATCAGACCGGAGCTCGCAACGTCGTACCGATAAGGTAAATGCTGATTGGTGCAGAGCGTCGGCAATCCACATATCGCCGACGTCTGGCATAGCGACAGTTATGTCGACTATCGAACACCGAATACGTAGAGTCCTCGTCACGATCTGACATGAAGCCCTGGGTAACGATATGCAGTGGTTGAAGAGAAAGTACGCGGAGACGCCAGTCCCGTATCGTTTTTACACGGCATCTCTTGTGTCGTTCTCTCTCGGACTAGTTTTGTCTGAAGTTTGGAAACAGTCCGCCTTTGAGACTGCGAACACAATAGCGTCGGCATTGATAATTTGCGGATTTCTCATGTGGTGCCTGCCGGCAGTGCGATGGATGAGAGATATTTGGGATCGTCCATTTGGGAAGACGCCTATCGTTCTGTTGCATGTCCTAGTTTTGCTATTAGCAACCAGTCTTTCCCGCTTTGCGGTGTCCGACGCGCTCGGGTTGCCACCCCAGTCATTTGATTTAACCGTGGGGTTCTTAGCTTTAATCTTTTACCTCCCGGCATGGATGGTGGTCGCTTCCACCATTTTCATGATTTTTGGCTTCCTGCTGTTCGTTGCGGTTTTGATCGCGATTTTCGTTGTAGGATCAATCCAAACACTCGCCCCCCTGTTAAAAGTCGTAGGGTTCAACTATTCAGCTACGCGAAATCGAGCCATGGCTCTATTCCATTCGGCCGGCGCTATTGCGACCGGGCTGGCTTTGCTCGCGACCTACTCTTTCTTAACCGAGACATATCAACCATGGATTCTTTCAACTATCAGATTTACCGCGGTTAAAACCGACTTTCACGCTGCGCCAAATTATCCTGACGTAAGCCCCGGAGAAAGGATACATCCACTCGAAAATGGGTACGTAGCGTACGCCCGTGTAAGAAATGACAAAAGCCTCGTCATCGGGGTCAGATCTCAAAGCGCGGCCACCTATGATCATTTGCTCCCCGAACCGATTTCCTCCGTCAAAGATATGACACTGCCTTTTTTTGAGATAGAGCCTCTACAGATATCGTCCAAAGCTAGCAAATGAATCCAAGCTGGGCGACGACGGCGACAAAGGCGACATTCGTTAGTCCGCTGGTGTGCAAGCTTGGCGACCGCGGTGGCGACCGTCGCCACATCTACCATCTCTCAGCATTTTCAAGCCAAGCCCCTGGGCATAGGAAGGCTCCGCATTCCCATGCGCAGGGGCTCGCATTTAAAAGACGACGAACGGCAGATCATCCATCCGCGCCCATCGGTAGCCACTGCTTTCCAGCGCCCTTAGAAGGCGCAATTCTCTAGATTCAAGTCGGTTGACCTCATGATACGTGGGCGATAGAAAGAAGCTTCAAAGCGTTGCCGTTGGCAGCTCCCAGGTGGCCCGAACCTTCGAGGTCACGCCGTTAGCGCGGTGGTTCAGCCCAAGTGCGATTCGCGCCCGGAAGCTCGCACGGTTACTCGCCAGAGTGACGGACGCCTACTCAACAATCCTGCCCATTGCGGCAATCCCTTAACCCTGCCGACCTGCAGCAACCATTCTGCTCGGCCAATGTTTTGCGCCAACCGTATGTCCGTCTCTTTCCCCAAGAAAGAGACGGACGCCTCATCCAACGCTGCAGCCCACGTCGAACGTGGCTTTGGGCCAAACAGCCTCGTGACAATTGGCGTGACAAACGCCGAATTCAACCGCAACACCCGATGCAGGTGATGGTGCCGCAGTCCACGGATTGGACTGCACCTGACTGACAGTCAAGCATGCCCCAGTCACCGCATCATCGCCTCACCAGACTCAGGATCCCGCGGCACTGGTCTCGTCAGCCAATGCAGCCTTCACCCGCCCACCGGTAACGGTGCTCAGGAGGCCAGATCATGAGATGCCCAAGCTCCCGGTCGTAAGGAGCCGCCAGTCCCGCGTAAGTGGACAAACCTCACAGGTCGCAGGGGCCTTGATCCCTGATAACACTCAACAACCGTGGCGGGATGAGTGAGGATGAAGTCGATCATCTCAGGAGAATGGCGATGCAACTGTGCGAAGCGTTCGAGCCGCCACAACCGTTGCTGGAATACCAGCAGGCGCCGCTGCCCTACCCGGTCGAAGCACTCGGGGAACTGTTGGGCCCTGCGGTCGGACGACTGGCCGAGGTGATCGGCGTGCCTTGCGCCATGGCGGCGCAATCGGTGCTAGCCACTGCAGCCCTCGTGAGCCAGGGTCATGCCAATGTCCAACTCGACGGCCGAGCCTATCCGCTGTCGCTCTACCTACTGACGGTGGCGTCCTCGGGTGATCGCAAAAGCGCGGTGGACCACCTGGCACTGAAGGCCGCACGCGACTGGGAACGACAGCAGTGGACCCTGTATGCAGAAAAGCTCAAAGCCTATCGCGCCGCTACCAACATCATGGCCAAGCCCAAAACCTCAAAGAACCACGCAGAAGCGGAAGGCAGCGAACTATCCGAGCCGGTACCGCCGAGACTGATCATTGCAGAGCCCACCATTGAGGCCCTGGTCAAAAGCTTGTGCCATGGCTTGCCCAGCATGGGTTTGTTCAATGATGAAGGTGGCCAGTTCTTGGGCAGCAGCACCATGAGCAAAGAGAATCTGCTCAAAGCGATCACCACCTTGTCGACATTGTGGGATGGCAGCCCGATCGACCGGGCGCGCTCCATGGCTGGAGAAAGCCTGCGTGCCTATGACCGTCGCCTCAGCCTGCATCTGATGCTGCAGCCCTACCTGGCCAACCAGCTGTTTAAAGACCCGGTAATCAATGGTCAAGGCATCCTGGGCCGTTGCCTGATCAGTTGGCCCGAGCGCCTGGCCGGCCAGCGACTCTACAAGGCAATCGACCTGACCCGGGACGCCAGAGTCCAACGCTACCAACAGCGGATCACCGCCCTGCTGCAACAGCCCTGGCCGCTTCACCAGGATGGATCACTCAATCCCGCCACGCTGGAGCTGACTGCCCGTGCCCGTCGTGCCTGGATAGATATTCACGACACCATCGAGTGCCAGTCTGGCGAGTTCGGCGAGCTGGCCGGCGTCCAGCCTGTCGCGGGCAAGGCCGCGGCGAATGTACTGCGCATCGCGGGCGTGCTGGCCATGGTTGAAGAGGCCAGTGTGTTGGACGAAGCACACATCCAGCGCGCCTCCACGTTGATGGATTACTACCTGGCCGAGATCCAGCGCCTGACCGAACAGGCGCCGGTCAATAGCCGATGTGAAGAGGCGGATCGACTGCTGCGCTGGCTGGTGCAGAAAGGCTGGGCTCGCTTCACCATTCGCGACGTCAATCGCAACGGCCCTCGTTTTGCCCGCAAGAGCGCTGACCACACTGCCTCTTTATTGGTCGTGCTGATCACTCATCGCTGGCTCAGCAGCCGCGACGGAAAAACGTTCGAGGTCCGTCATGTTTCGCCTCAATGACGCGGTGCGCCGCTACCAGACGCAACATCAATCGCAACCTGAATTGCGGCGTGTCGCAGCTTCTGTCGCCACCCTGTCGCCACGCGCCAGGCCAGAAACGACGCGGGTTGTCGCCATTGTCGCCGCTGTCGCCACACCACCACTGGAGCCTACCCACCTAGCCCGGCTGATCGAGCAACTGCGTGAGGAAGGGGCACTGCTGCAACACCACGAGAACGCCCTCCTGATCCGCCCGACACACTGGCAGCAGGTGGACAGGCTCAGCCCTCACTGGAAAGCCTTGCTGCTCTTTCTGCAAACAAACGAAAACGGTGATGACGATGGCCCTCGTCGGTCGGCGTGATGGTCGCAACTTTGGCTATGGCCGCCAGCTAAGCTACGCCGGCCTACAAGCGCTAAAGGATCTGTTTGCCGGCGGCCACTTCGCCACGGTCAAAGCGCATAGCGATCGCTGGCAAGCGTTCGTGCGTTGGTGTCGATCAGAGGATGGTCCCGGTTACAACGATGCGCGTCAGATCGATCGACGGACGATGCAAGACTACGCCGCTTACCTTCGCCAGCAGATCCTGCAAGGCGAACTCTGCATCGCGACCGCGCAGAACCGCCTGAGCAGCGTCAACCGCACCCTCGCCGCGCTGCGCGGTGATCAAGACGTGAGAATCGCCAGCCCGAGTCAGGCGTTGGGACAGCATCGCTCGGGCGTACGCACCCACGCGCCGGATGGCCAAGACCACCAGCAGGTGCGGCGAGTACTCGAGGCGCTTGGCGAACAGCAACACGAGCGGGTGGCCGCGATAGTCCTGTTGGCCCGCGCTACCGGTATGCGCCTGCGCGAAGCGATCCTGGCTGACCTGCCACGCTTGCACCGCGAAGCCGAACACTTAGGCCGCATCAACATCCAGGACGGTACCAAGGGCGGCCGCTCAGGGGCATCAGCGCCGCGATGGGTCGTGGCCAATGAAGCGGTGAAGACGGCACTGCAGTTGGCTCGTAAGGCGTCGCCGCCCCGCAGCCGCAACTTGCTGGCCCGAGACGAAAGCTACGCCGTATTCCTGCAACAGACCGTACTCCGCGCCCGCGAAACGCTGCATGAACACGGGCTGAAGGGCTTTCATGAACTGCGCACTGCCTACGCCTGCGAGCGTTACGAACAGCTCACTGGCCACGCCGCACCGGTCAATGGTGGCCACTGCTATCGCATTGACCGCGACCTTGATCGGCAGGCGCGCCAACAGATCAGCCTTGAGCTCGGACATAACCGGATCGATGTGGTGTCGGCCTACATTGGAGGTCGAGCGTGAGCAAGCCCTTCGATATGACGCTATTCCTGAGCGGCGTACTGACCGGCTCGAAGGTCACGCAGCAACGCCACCTACGGCAAGCCCGCATCATGCAAGCGGCTATTCAACAACGGTGGCAACGAGACAACCCGTGGACATGGCATCTCAAGCATGTACGTTGGTTTCTGATCCACCACTTAAAGGACCACTCTGAAGCCACTCGGTATTACTACCGGTTAACCTCACTGCTGATCTTGAAGAAACTGGGGAAGAGCCGGCCTTTGCGTTGAGAGTTGGGGGGATTGGTTTAAGCTAACGTCGCGGGCGCGGGCAGGCTGCTGCAGTCGGCTGATAGCATCCATCAAGCGCGTGTAAATCGAGAAAAATTCAACCATATACTCGCCCCTGATCTTTATAAAATCTCCCCGCAGCGCTCAGTAAACGCCATAGTTGAACCGTGCCAGCCCCCCCTGACATGCACGTACCGATTTGATTGCTAAAACTACCTCACGACAGCTTTACGCCGGAGCAAATATAAGTCTTTTCGGGACTTACAGATCGTCCGACTAGTCACACCTCTCCGCAGAGGGGGCAGCCACAACCTCTGCAGGCTGCACAGACGGCGCCACATAAGGCTCAGCCTCCACAAACCGATCTGAAAAGAAGGAGCTGATCTTACGCACGGCATGAGTTAGATACGCTCCAGCCTTCTCGTAATCCTTACTGTACCTTCCGGAGTGATTGTTGACGCGCCAAACGGGCCTCTCTCCTGCCCTGTCATACGCCATCTCGCCTGCAATACGAGCAGGCTGCATACCCGTCATGCTCGGATGACCCAGAACCACGGGCGTCGAGATGTCCTCGGCTACGTGCAGACTTCCATCCTTTCCGATAGCCCAAATGAGTTTCCGCCTCGGATCGCTGGCAACCTCTGGAAACATTGACTCCAACGAATTTTGCACAGGATCAAAGAATCGACGCTTGGTCGGGTTAGTACCTTTGCCTGTTTTCGATACCTCATCCTGCTTGATGTAGTTGGGGGCACGCAGCGCACCGTAGTGCTGATTCAGGTGATGTTCGTAGTCATCGTATCGACGTTTGAGAGCTTTGAGGAAAGCGTTGTAGAAATGCTGCTCACCTACATCTACCGTAGCAGTTCCTGGCTCCACCCCTTGCTCATCGAACGCCTTCAGGATCAGATCTGAGTACACGGGATCGAAGAGATAAATGCCAGAAATCGCGTTGCCTAATGGAATGTCGGTGGCATCAAGAAGCACTCTGAAGACACAATTATCCCCCCAAAAAAAATCCATCTGCCACTGTAGCCTGGCCAAGTGGTTCGTAAGAAAGCGCACCGTTTCCTCTCGCCAACGCTCCATTCGCTCGCGCTCGACGGTGTGATTCCCATTCAGCACCAGATCACCTGCCTCATAGGGCACCTTGTGCTTGAGCACATCCTCCCGAACCTGGGAAATCGAGGAGAGCCTAATTTTGCAGCTAAAGGCCTGTGAAGGGATGCTCACCAACTCCATCCACGCAGTCACCTCATCTACGATGCGGTCAGCTGTGGCACGTGCGAACGTGTACTGCAGGCGTGCTTTCCTATCCACAGGCACTATGGACACGTCGGGGATGATGACCTCATCCCACTCTTCATTCAGACCTCGTACCGACATGACTAATGCGCAACGAGACCTGAGTTTTCTCGGAGCGCTGGGGCCAAGCAGTTCGCCTACAGTTGTAAGGTGAGCGCGGGCGTATGGACCAAGTCTGTCGTCGTGGACGTAGACCCAATTTGATCCGTCCCTGAAATCGTATCCGAGAGCAGTGATTGCATGCCCTGCCATCAACGTCATCTTACGTCTTAGCGGGATAGACTCATCCGGGCTTCCAATCGTCTTCAACCTATAGACGTTACCGGTCAGGATCAGCGGCAGGTCGCTGTCCACATAGGCCGTAACGTAACCCTGAAACCACTTAGGGGTGCGGGTGGTTAGGTTCGTGTTGTGGTAACGCAGCCCTTCAACATCAAGCGCTCGTAGAATCTGCTTGTTGCTGAGCTCCTTGTTTGGGAAGCCATTGTTTGAGCCATCGACGAAGTTGAGAGCGGCGGTCGTGATTTCGCTGCAAGACGAAATCTCCTTGACGCTCCGCCCAGGCAGGCTGTGCAGCGCTGTCCAGATCGCCGTAGTGGCGCAGGCAGCAACGACCTTGTCCTGCTCTTGGAAAGCGATGGAATCCACGTGAAGCTTGATACCGAACAGGTTTACCTCGTAGCGCTTCGAGATTTTTTGCTTGGTTCCTGCGCCTTCAGCAATATCACCAAGGATCCGCAGGCAGGTTTTGCCAACGAAGGTCTTCGTGAGGGGCTTGATTACCATGAAGCCAAGGTAGTGCTCCTGTAGCCATTCGGCCGTCATCTCGTCACTTTGCTGACCGTGTAAGAGGCCATCCAGGCTATGGTGTTTGAGCTCACAGCTGAAAAAATGTAGCCGGGCACATTGGTACCCATCGTTCCCAAATCGGCCGACGTAGAAATTGGAGTAGTCCTCCATGAAATCGCGATCGATGTATTTCGGCTCAAGGAGGATGCTGCTCTCGCTCCCTGGCTTCGGGTCAGGGTTGAACTCGGTCAGGTAGCGGAAGAGGTAATTGATCTGTGGCTTGTCGAAGATGTCTGAGTGGTCGTACCCGAAACACTCATGAATCAAAGCAGCAAGCGTCGGCTCGGCGAATTTGGAAACGAGGTATGGAGTCGGAGTCATTTGGGTCGCGCAAAAAAAAGCAGCCGATTGGCTGCTTTTTATAGAGAGGGAGGTTACAGGCTGCAGGTTTTGGACAGCAGATCGCGGGTGACTTCTTGAGCAGTAAATTCGTTGGCCAGCCGCTTGTTGAACGCAACAGACCGCTCACGGGTGAGACGAAGACGCTCCTCACGGTTAGCCCCCATACGGTTACGTGCTTCTGCTACCAGACGATCCAAGCTCATTTCCAGTCCCCCAAAACAGAAAAATCCAACTGCCGCTCCAGCGATCCTGATAAGTGATCACTGCGCTGATGCGACGCCTCGAGGCGAAACGTTCGCCGATGCGCTTCTCCCAACGCTCAGTCTCAGCAGACACCAAGCTTGAGCAGACACGTGACATCATTCAGACCGAGCGAAAGCTTCCAGGTTCAGAGCGAGCACGTGGAGATACCGCAAGCCGAAACGCGAACCCAGTCTCGGCACCCGCTGCAGATACGCAAAACTAACCCTCTCGAAGGGCTGCTAACGACGTCAGTGCGGTGGATGAGGTGATTGTGGCATAGCCGCATAAGGCAGCGCGAGAAGAATTTATACACTTATAGTGGAAAAAGGGGATGCGATCCGTCGTTTCAGCTCGATACGGCAACGCACCGAAACACGTGTGACGGCTCTATCAAAAGCCGTTTCCACGCTTGCGTAACACGGATCTTTAAGCCCGTTCGGTGTCCGCATGAATCCACGAAACGTGTGCAGATTACTTACCCAGCAACCCGCAATAGCTGATCCAAGCACGGACGTTAGATAATAAGCATCCTGCACACTGCCCGATCCAAAACGCGAAACAGATGTAGCGCCCCTTCCAGATCCAGGAAGCCCGCAACGCCTTCGTCGCCCGCCGCTACGAGATCAGCCTTATTATCACTACAGCGCTAATAATCGATTGCTGTCCAAGGTGACCGCACCGATGACTGTATCTCAGAGCGCCTGCAATTTTCCCAGACCAGAGCCATCAACTTCCAAGCGAAACGTTGACATTTTTCTTGACAGCTGATTAAATTTTCAAAGATGCTCTAGAGTTCGTGAGATTTGCTCCCTAGTACCAACAGGGCTGGCAAAGCCAGCCCTGTTGGTACTAGGGAGCGAAAAGCAACTGCATTTTTCGCTACAGCCGCCGCTCTACGCTAGGCATATCAGTGATTCTCTCTGGACCTACCGCCTTAGCCATCTCGCACGCCGCCCCCATTCAACCTGTGGCATGCAGGCCCTGCGCAACTTCCTAGCCTAAGTAGCCTCGACGTACATCTGTCTACCGACCAGACCTACATCCAACAGTGCCGCAAAGAAGCTTCGGGGAACTGACTGCAATCAACTGCAAGTGCTTCGACCAAGAAATCACCCAAGGCTCGGCCATATGGCAGCTGTGCCATGTTTAATTTAACCGGGAGGGCGACTTTCTTCGACCCTGTATGCGGAATGCCACTACGGAATAAGTCATTGTTCCGCTATCGGGTTTTCTCTCGTATACCCCTACAAGATTGCGAAGGTGGTCGCTTCCCCCGCCCCGATCTACCAGATCTAGGACCATGAGAATGCAAAAAGTCACATTGACGCGTTGATAGGCTGTCGCTTGCAATCCAAATTGCTCGACCAAGCCATCTAGTGAAACGTCGTCATCCGTCTTTTTCAGTTCGGCTACGGTCTTAATTCCATCGCGCGCGAAGTGAACGTCGACCCTACCGTTGGCAACATCGTTCACCTCTCGCTGAGCAAGCTCTCTCAGCGGCGTAGCTTGAAGGAACCCATAATAATCTTTGTGCAAATCGGCCTCGAGGGGGGGCTGATCAACACTGCGATTGAACAGGTAGTCAATCCCTGTGACCGCAGTGCGGGTGAGGCTCTCGCGCGAAGCTACAAATGAGATCGTGTGGTAGAGGACCTGAATGAAAAACTCCTGCGCGTGACCGTGGTAGTCCTGGTTACTTACAAGTTTATTGTGGAGCTGCTCAAATACCTCGGTAGCTATAGGCTCAATTCGCTGGAGCTGCACCGCTGCCATAGCTGCCTCAAGTACTACTCCTGCACTCAGCGCGATCGCATCAGGGATGTCGGCCTTCTGAATTATCGCGGCAGCGGTGACCGGTGCCACTACCGCGTCATGAGGGTTTCGGTGAAGGCTCGCTGCCATCGCCACGTCGATTTCATCGCGCATCACGCCCGCAGCAGTTGCGGATAATGAGCTCTTGTTCTCGGTCAACCACTCGTCGAGCACTGCCAACTGAAAAGTATTCGCTTGGATAGTGCCAACAATACGAGGCCTTACGAGCGCCTCTATACCTCCTGCCTGATCACGTTGAAAAATGGACATACTCGCTTGGTAGACACGGAGGAGCTCCTCTTCGATCACACGAGCTGCATGCAGCCATGCGCTCTTGAGCAAGCTCGTGTCGAGCGTCGCGAGTCGAGTCCCAAGTTCCGCCCAACGCAGAGCTTCAATCGACGCAGCACCAAGCCAACTACTACGATCGAGAGGACGATCCGACGGCATCAACACCGCAGAGTAGCCGAAAGCATCTTTGCGAATCTCGGCCAACCTAGCCGGAAGTTGCTCATGGAGACTACCTGTTTGGAAATCAAGAAGAACGCAGATGCAGTGGTAATAGAGTTCTGCGTCCTGACGCTCCTCGCTCATTGCTAGAGCATGCGCCATGAAGTCACGCGCTCGATGGAATGCTTCCACTGCTGTTTCATGATCTTGCGCATCTAAGCCGTCCGACAGTGCAAGCAACCCCAGAGCAAACGAAGCCTCATCTTCTGCCTCCGGAACGTTGGCGAGATCACGCAGCGCTACCAATAGGTCATTATCGGGAACGTGAGCTAGGATCAAACCATTCACTTTGGCAACATGCCGCAGGTAGCTACCATCGTCACTATGTTCGACTTCCAGGAGATGTGCTTGAAGCTTGCGCAGATGAGCAGGACGTCCCTGAGAGAGATACAATGCGCCCAATAAAGACTGGACTCGAGCGCCCGGATAAAGCTCCTGCCGGCCGGTATGATCAAGAAAGGCCCTCTGCAAGTCGCGCACAAATTTTTCATCCATACCGGCCAGGGAAGCCGAACGCCGCACGATCTCAATCAGCACACCTGGATCGCAGGTCTCGCGGATCAAATCGAATGCAGTAGCTCT
Source organism: Pseudomonas sp. PS01297 (assembly GCF_029959305.1). NCBI lineage: Bacteria > Pseudomonadati > Pseudomonadota > Gammaproteobacteria > Pseudomonadales > Pseudomonadaceae > Pseudomonas > Pseudomonas sp. PS01297. The sequence continues at coordinate 35,701 of NZ_JASCPQ010000036.1, read as the reverse complement.
TGCGCTTGGAGTTCCAGCGTCGACAAGCTCATAGAAATATGCCGCGCTTTCTGGAGTATCCGCGAGCGCGACTGATATCTCACGAAGCTCGAACTCAGACAGCTCATTCAGCTCGACCGGTTGCTCCCTGCGCAACGCATCAATGATGCTTCGTGACTGATCGTTCATCCCTTAGTCCCTAGAAGAGCGTATCGCTGCCGATGGCCACTCTGCGTCTATCCAAAGGTATAACTGAATCAAGCTCTGGGCGTGCAAGGGCACCCACAATGACTTGGATGCCAGGTATCTCTTCCACGGTTTTACTCACCGCCTCAATTAAAGCAGCGAAATCTGCAACGCTCATTTCCGATGCTGCTGGCGAGTCCAATACAAGAAGCCCCGGATGCCTGCCATAACCGCGCGATCGAGCAACCTGAAGAGTGGCCAGTGCTGCCGCGACACGTATGCGAAGATTTTCCCCCGCATTCAAGCCGGTGAATGTGACATTAACGCCACCCTGACGCAGATCCATTCGATGAGCCTTGAATGAAAACTCCTCCAGGTTGCGAACACCAAACCGCTCGGCCAGGTTAAAGATCTGATCGCCGACCTCTTTCATAATTTCTGCTTGAAGCGACTCCATTGCGCATTTGGTCACCGCCTCTGCTGCACTGAGCATGCGCAAAGTTTCGTCTTCATCGAAGGTTGTCTCCGCAGGCCCAGCAAGCATGGCCCCTAACTCCTCGATTCGCGCTTCAAGTCCGACGATTTCGCGTGATAGTTGCTCGGATTCATCGCTGGCTGAGAGCGTTGCTGATATCTCGGACAGGCGTTGATGAACCGAATCACGACTGCCTTCTGCATTTCGAAGCGTGGATTGTACGTGTTGCAACGCTTGCTCCGCGCTATCACGCACTTGGCCTGAATCTGCCACGGCCGCTTCCAAATGAGTCAGGCCATCCGTGTCGGACGAGTCGTGGTCAGTATCGACATCCCCACATAAGCCACAGGTTCGAGTGTTTTCTTCAGTAAATCGCCCTGGTTTGAAAGAGGCTTCACAGGCAGGACAGCAGACTGGTTGCAGCTTTCTGAAAACGTACCCCGCAGCAAGGTCGTCTTTGGCTTGCTGCAAAAGACGGCGAGCGTTGAGGTGCGCAACCGAGGATTCATTGGCCAAGGTTTGCGCAATATTCAGCTCGGTTCGACGCGCAACGACAGTGGCTTGCGATGCGGCCAGTTGCTGATCCAATATACTGATTTCAGTCCGCATCTCGTGCCGACTGGGCAGCGCCGCAAATCGGGTCTGCTTATCCTTCTTCTGACCCTCGAGCTCAGCCAGTCGGGTTCGAATCTTTAGCGTCTCGGTCGCATTGGTACCTTTTGCCTTTTCATGCTCACTCTTCAAACGCTTGTGCGCTGTCGAGATGGCCGTGTAGGTCGATACCCAAGGCAGACCGATGAACATTTGGATGAGGCGTATAGGCAGTCCATCCTCAGTGTGATCACCGAAAACGGCTGATCCAGGCCCAGCGATGAATAGCGCAGAGGACATAGAGGACCAGCCGTGTTCAACCACAGTCGCTTTTGCTGATCGGAAAGCTTGAAAACGATCAAAGCCGAGTTCATCCATGAATACGGCCTCAATGGCTTCGCTCAGTTTCTCACCCGCAAGGCCCTCGTAGAGGGAAAGCTCGGTGCCGTCACTCCGTCGAACCAGTGATGCTTGTGCGACGGTTTCGTCTGTCTCGCCTGCATTCTTGCGTAGCGAAGTGATGTAGGGAACACCGTCGATCTCAAACTCCACTCGAAGGCCTTCTATCCAGCTCCAGACATCACGCTTGATCTTCCCCGGGAAGCGCCCTTGCAAAGCAGCCCTGACCACTGCAAGTGTGCTCGATTTTCCTTTCGAGTTCCCTTCTGAGAGAAGTGCCCAAAGGCCGCCACTGAGGCCAGACCAATCGAAAGTAAAGGGCGTTTGCTGCTCTTTCTCATGCTTGACGCCTTCCATGCGAACTGACACTAGGTTCAGCGTCCGTACCCGAGGGAGGACAGGCTTGGGGCGAATGTTCAAATTGTCGAGTGCAGTCGCTATTGCTTCTGGCGTAGATTTGGCCTTTTGGGCTATGGCCTGATGCCACTCACCAACGGTCATGCCATCTTTCTTGTCGGTCATACGATTTGCTTTTCAAGAATGCCGCTCATGCGTTGTAGCACACGGCTTTTGATGGAGGGGATGACCGCACCATAAGGAGTAGAGGCATAGTCATCGTCTGCGTAGTGAATATCTTTCAACGCGGTACCGCTCTTATCTTGGGCAACCAGTAACGCAAGGTTGGTTTGCGTTTCATACCAAGAAAGTGCGGGTTGATCTGAGAGTGCTTGCTGAAGAAATTCGCGGGCCAGCGGTCCGGTCAGATATTCGTACTGGTACTTACCGTTCGCGAGCTTACGCTTCATAGACTTGGCAAGGCCACGATATCCAAGGATGGACAAAGATTGCTGGAGATCATCGTAGGCGCCACGCCGCCAACGAATCATCTTGACGATGCGGACATCCGGCTCATCTGAGTCGAAGATATGACGGGCAGCATCTAGTAAGGCAGTGTCCTGTGTGCGTGCGTAGAGACTCAGTAGCTGGTCGGCAAGGTAGTCGGGATAGCGGATCCAGAAGTCAATTGCCAGTGCTCTTTTCTCACCATAGAACGCGCGGTCCCAGCCATCGCTGGCCGGTGTGATGGAAGCACTGCCTCGCACAAGGATGAACAATAAACGCAAAGCGTCGCGGTAGGCATGCCCCGTCTGACTCGACACGTCCTGCTGCCCAGCGCTCGAACCGAGCTCAATCATGGCTCCACTTCCTCTTTTTCTGTCCCTGAAAAACCCTTCAATGGGTGAGATCAATCCACCTCGATATGCAGCGGGCTTGGCGCTGATCACTACTTCTCAGTGCTGGATGATGGCAGTTTAGTATGAATGAAAAGTAGCTAAGCAGCGAGGGATAGGGTTCCTCAAGATGAGGTGGGCGCGACTGACGCTGATAGACACAAGATCTCAAGCGACTCGCTGATCGATTGAACGAGTTCGCTCTGGATCGCGAGCCGCCGGACGCGATAGCAACATCTATTGCTGGAGTAGAGACCATCCGACCGATTACGTTTCGACGAAGTAACGCACGCGATCCTCAGCCCACCGCAGTGCACTTTGTTCGCTGAGTGGTATTCCTACTGGTATTCCATGCAAAAAACAAAATAAAAAATACCATTTAAAATCAATAAGCTAGATTGTCAGTTCAAATTACCCCGGCTCCACCAAATCCGAAAAAAAAGACGCCTTAGGGCGTCTTTTTTTGTGCCTGAATTTTGGTGACAAGCAAAAGCTCACTCCCCCGCAAAGTAATCACTGTCCAACTGCTTAACCTCGTACACCTGTTTAACGCTCACACCCAGGTTGTGCTCCACCATCAACCGCGCCAGTTCAACGCCGTCAATCAATACCACCTTGATATCAAGCCCCAGCGCAGCCGTGCGGGCACCGTCAGAGAAGTCCGAGGTGGTGATAAACACACCCTTGCGCGCACGCTGGCGAGTCAGCGCGCCGATAAACTTGTCGATCTCTGGTCGATGCACCGTGTTAGCCCAGCGCTTGGCCTGCAGGTAGATCACGTCGAGGCCAAGCTTGTCTTCTTTGATGATGCCGTCGATACCACCATCATTGGTCGCTTGGGTCGCCTGACCCGCTTCCTTGCGCGAGCCGCCGTAACCCATGGCGATCATGAGGTCGACCACTAACTGTTCAAAAAAACTGGGGGTGGCTAGCCGGACTTGCGTGAGTAGCTCGTCCGCCAAAGATTGCATCAGTTCCTGATGCGCCTCGGCCAACTGCTCGTCTGGCGTGGTTTGAGCAACATCAATGCTCAGCACAGCCGGGGCGTCAATGGCTTGCGGTTTGGCCGTGTGGAAGTCTGCGAACTCGGGAAACTGTTTCAACCAGCTTACGGTGATGCGTTGCGGGCCGTTGGCCAGAGCATCAAGGCCACGCGGGGTGATTTGCACCATGCCCTTGGCCGGAATGCACAGCAGCCCGGCCTTATTCAAATAGGTGCGCGCCCAGCCCACTCGGTTGTTGATGACCGTTTGATGCCCCGAGGGTAAGCGCTCCTTACGTTCGTCGTCAGTCAGTTGGAACTGATCAGCCACCCGCTCGCGCAACTCATTGAGCGGCAGCGGCGCACCATTCTGCACGGTGCTCAGCACCGGGCGCATCACGCTTTGAAAATCCGGAATTGCCACAGTGACTCCCTAGGTACCGCTCACGCTGCTTTCATCGTGAGCCGCAACGGTTTTAAGCATTTTCAAAATCACCAGCGCAAATGCACGGCTTTTCGTCTCGTTATCCAGCACTTCGAGTGACATCTTCTCGTTGTCGGTCATGGCATCCAGCACAGTGTCCAACACACGTTTGGGGAACAGGCCGTGCATCACTTGGTCAACCGAGTGGTTATTCACTTGGGCCATGACATCTTCCTGGCGGCTGATGCGCTGGGCGATGCCGGTAAGAAACTGTAGCTGGTCTTCATCACCTACTTCGGCACCGAAAATATCGTTTAAGGCTTCGATGATTTCTGACAGGCGCTTCTTCTCAGGGTCATGGGGTTTGCCGCTGCCCACGTCGCTACCTGGCTTAAGACCGTACTCGCCTTTTTCTTCGCTCAAGCGCAAGGTGTGTTCGGCACGTTTGCTCAGGCGGTAGTGGCTAAGTTGCAGCTCGCCCACATCGACGTCGTCTTGTAGCAGGCGATCGACGCGCAGCAACGGGTGCAGGTGCTTGGCATACACGCACAATTGCTCCAATTCGCGATCCTCGTAAGGCACGATTTGCGACAGAAACTCGTACAGGCGCACAAAGCTTTGCAGGTTTTTGCGAAACAAGTCGAGTTGATCCACCTGCTCGCCCGCCTCTCTTAATGCATGCTCGGCTTTTTTCAAACCAGCACTGTCGCCATTGGCTTGGGCAGTGCGTTTGTAATCCAGCGCTTGCTGGCGCGACTCCAGCGAGAAGGCGTAGCGCTTGGCAAAACGTTCTTTGGCCGGGGCACAGTAATAACTGAGTTTGCTGGCTTGCGCCTTGGGGTCGAAAAAGGCCAGTGCAAACGCTTCGACCTCTTGCCAGTGATAGATACCCTCGGCATCCAGCTTCTTGTGCAGGTCATAGATGATCTGCGGGTCGGTCACGTCGGTCAGCTCAGCCTTGGTGTAGTACGGCAAGAAGGCGTCGAGAATGTCCTGCGGCTCGTTGAAGAAATCGAGGATAAAGGTTTCTTTGCTGTCACCAAAGGTGCGGTTTAGTCGTGACAGCGTTTGTACGCAGTCCACGCCTTGCAGCTTCTTGTCCACGTACATGGCGCACAACTTGGGCTGATCGAAGCCGGTCTGGTACTTGTTGGCGGCGATCATCACGTTGAAGTCTTGGGTGTCGAAAGCGTCTGCGAGGTCGCGGCCATTCAGGCCCGTATTGAGCAGGCTGCTGTTTTCTGTCACCTCTTCAGGGATGACCTCATCGGGCAACACGCTGCCGGAGAAGGCCACCAGCGGGTGCACATCGCGGTAACCCATTTGCTGAACATAATCTTTCAATGCCAGTTGATAACGCACCGCTTCCTGTCGGCTGCTGGTCACAACCATGGCCTTGGCCTGACCGTTGAGCAAGCCACGGATATTGGCACGGAAGTGTTCAACGATCACTTCAACCTTCTGGCTGATGTTGTACGGGTGCAACCGCACCCAGCGCGCCAGCTTGATACGGGCTTTTTTGCTGTCCACCTCATCGTCTTCGCCGTTTGGATGGGCGATCTTCCAGGCAGTGCTGTAGGTGGTGTAATTACGCAGCACATCGAGGATAAAACCCTCTTCGATGGCCTGGCGCATGGAATACAGGTGAAACGGTTCGGGTTTGTTGCTGGCGCTGGCGGGCAATGCAGGGTCAGCCGGGCGACCGAACAGCTCCAACGTCTTGGCTTTAGGTGTGGCGGTAAACGCGTAGTAGCTAATGCGTTCATTGGGTTGGCGCGCTTGTACGGCAGCATCCAGCAACTCTTCGGCGCTCACCTCTTCGGCGTCCAAAACATCGCTGCCCAGGATCTGTTTTAGCTTGCTGGCTGAAGAGCCGGTTTGCGATGAATGCGCCTCGTCGGCGATCACGGCATAGCGCCCGCTGGCCAGCTTAGGGTACTTGTCCAGCGCATCGAACAATGCCGGGAAGGTCTGGATGGTGACGATGATAATGCGCGTCTGCTCTGCCAGCGCCTCGGCCAGTTGCTCGGACTTGCTCTGGTTGCCAATGTCCCGGCTGATGGGCTTGACCACGCCTTGGGCGTGCTCGAACTGGTAGATGGTGTTTTGCAGTTGGCTGTCGAGCACCGTGCGGTCGGTGATCACGATCACCGAGTTGAACAGCCGCTGACCCGCATCATCGTACAGCGAGGCCAGTTGATGGGCCGTCCAGGCAATGGAGTTGGATTTACCTGAACCCGCGCTGTGCTGAATCAGATAACGCTTGCCCGGCCCTTCGTCGCGGGTGGTGTTAATCAGCTCATTGACCACTTCCCATTGGTGGTAACGCGGGAAGATCATGGTTTCTTTGGTGACCGGCGTACCGTCGAAGCCCTCGCTGGTTTTTTTGTCCAGATGCAGGAAGCGCCCCAGCACTTTAAGCCAGGCATCGGGCTGCAACAGGCGTTGCCACAGGTAGCTGGTGGCGTATTGGCTATCGTCTTCCGGCATCGGGTTGCCCGCGCCCCCCTCTTCGCCGCCGAGGTTAAATGGCAGAAAGAAGGTGTCTTTACCCGCCAACTTAGTGGTCATCGCCACCTCGTTCTGGCCCACGGCAAAGTGCACCAACGCGCCACGTTTGAAGGTCAGCAACGGTTCGGGTTTGCGCGTCAGCGGGTCTTTAACCGGGCGGTCATTGCGGTACTGGCGTTTGGCGTTTTCCAGCGACTGCTTGAACTCGCTTTTGAGCTCCAACGTGGCAGTGGGGATGCCGTTGACGAACAGCACCAAATCCAGCCGTGGGTCGTAACTCTCGCGCGCATGGGGTGAATAAGACACCTCCGGCACCACGCGCAGGCGATTGCAGTGGTAACGCTTGAGGGTGTCCGGATTCATCCCGTGGTCGGGCTTGAAGCTGCACAGTTCTACTTTTACTGCTGGCAGCTTAAAGCCATGACGCAGCACATCCAGCGTGCCGCTCTGCTCCAGCTCGCGCACCAGCTTTTGCACCAGCACATCATCCGGGTTGTTCGGGTTGGCCTTAGCGAACTTGTCCCAACGCTCCGACCAAGCCTCCTTGAAGTAGCCCAGCACATCTTCGGTATACAGCCCTGTGCGGCGGTCGTAGCCACTGGCCGTGCCAACTAGCCAGCCTTGGGCAGCCAGGGCGGTGATGATGTCCTGTTGGAATTGCGCTTCCTTGCTGCTCGCCATTTATACGGCCTCTGCTTCTAATACGGGGGATGGCACGCTGACCGGTGGCTGCCAGCCGCGCACGTCGATTTTACCAGTGACGGCAGCGGAGATTAGGGCAGAGCGGCGCTCTTCGAGTAGTTGTGCAAGCTTCATAGCATTGTCGATTAGCTCGTCAAATCCACTGACATTTCTATTCAAGAATTCGACTATGGAATTTTGTTCATCTATAGACGGTAAAGGCGTTGGCGTTTCCGCAATTGTTCGCAGTGAAAGATTGTAAATAGTCGTCCCGGTAAGCTGGCTTTCGAAGAAGCGCTTAATCTGCTCTGAGGAAAAAAGATATAGGCAAAATCTTGGTGAAAGTGACTCAGTACAATTTATATAGGCTGCGCTTTTTCCTAAGATCACCGGCTCGCCACTGTAAAGCGCAAGGTTTCCTATGGTGCCATTTATAGAGATAAGGACTGTGCTCGAATCAAGCAACACTCGATGTTTTAAAAATTCTTGGCGATTAACTTGCCGAGTTGTTGGGGAGATGGTAATTACCCCTCCCGCAAGATTATTCCCATTGATAAAAAAATAATCACCCGCATCGTCATACTCTGGGGTGGAGTGCAAACCATCACCGATCCTAGTGCTGTGGTATTTAAGGCGAGAAACGTCCCAATGCGCCGGCACCTCGCCTAGACAATCCACGCCAGAGTCTTTCATCTGCACCGAGGGGTCGAGGCCTTTGTTAACGGCGTGGGAAATCACAGCCTGGCGCTTTTCCTTGAGTAGTTCGATCAGGCTCTGCTGTTCTTCGATCAGCGCGTCGATACGAGCGGTTTCGTGATCGAGGAATCGGGCGATTTGGATTTGTTCTGAGGAAGCTGCGACTGGAAGTAGTAATGATCCAAACTGATCATAAGTGATGGTTTTCCCCTCTCTTATTCCAGTCGTTACCGACTGCAGAGCTGAAATGTACGCATCCTCCTTAAGCAGGTATTTGAACAAGCCCGGGTAGACATCATTTTTAGTGTTTCGTCGTAGAACTGTGTAAGCAGGACTGACGCAGCCGTCATATGCAGAATGCTCAATCCCACCCTGAAATGATCTAAGGCTGATCACGAAGTCATCAGCCAGTACACCTTTAAAATTTTGGGTACCTGCAAGAGCCAGAACAACCTTTACGTCATTCTTCTCCATAAAATCTTTTTGCGGAATGACCCCATATGCTTGAGTTGCAGCTAGCTGCTCTGAGCCTGACTGTGCCGTATCCCTAGCATTTCTGAATAGACGCTTAGCAAGGAATATCTTCCAGTGCTGAGGAATCTCGCCTAACCACTCAGCTCCTGAGTCCTTGTATTCCGGATACACAGGAAAACTCATGCCGACAACCCCTCAATCATCTGCTTAATCCGATCAGTACAAGCCTTCAGATCACGATCAATCTCAGCCAACGGGCGCGGCGGCTGGAACACATAAAAGTGGCGATTAAACGGAATCTCAAACCCAACAACGCCGACCTCACCGTCCAGCGCATCAGTTTTGCTTTCGTCAATCCAGGCATCCGGCACATGGGGGATGACTTCGCGCTGGAAGTACTCGTGCACCGACTCGCCCAGCGGCACGTTCTCGTTATCACGCAGGCCCGTGTCCGCTTCCGCTTGGCCCTTGGTCATGCATATATCGGCCTCAGGGTCGCGCTCGCTCAGGGCATTCAGTACGGCTTTGAACTCCGGTGCGCTCAGGCTGACTCTGTGCGCGGTCAGGGCTTTTTTCAGGAATTTGGTGAATGCCTCGCGGTTACGGTGCAGTACGCTCGCATCCAGCGTTTGCAGCGCTTCCATCAGATGCTGCTGGGCTTCACTGTCGAGCTTCTGAATGGCCTTTTCTTCCTGCACTTTAGCGATGCGCTCAACGCTAGTCTGGAAGTTCAGGCGCAGCGGGCGCTCGACGGTGATACGCCGGTAGCCAAAGGCGTCGATAGGGAAGATTTTGCTCTGTGCGGTGTGCTCGAAGCTGCCGTACAGGCGCACCAGCTCGTTGATTTGATCGTCGGTGATGTACTGGCGCTTGCTGCCCAGCGACTTGCGCATTTTGGCGTAGTGCTGGCTGCCATCAATCAGCTGCACCTTGCCCTGACGCGCAGCAACCTTGTGGTTGCTGAGTATCCACACATAGGTGGCAATACCAGTGTTGTAAAACATGTCGGTGGGCAGCGCGACGATGGCTTCAACCAGGTCGTTTTGCAGCAGGTAGCGGCGAATCTCCGACTCACCCGAACCTGCGCCGCCGGTGAATAGTGGCGAGCCGTTGAGGATGATGCCGATCCGCGAGCCACCCTCACGCGGGTCACGCATCTTGCTGACCAAGTGCAAAAGAAACAGCAGCGAACCATCAGACACCCGTGGCAAGCCCGGACCAAAGCGGCCATCGAAGCCCTTGTGGCTGTGCTCATCGGTGATTTGCTTTTGTACTTTCTTCCACTCCACGCCAAACGGCGGGTTGCTGAGCATAAAGTCGAAGCGTTTGTCGGCCAGTTGGTCGTTGGACAGGGTATTACCGAGCTTGATGCTGGCTACGTCCTGGCCCTTGATCAGCATGTCCGCCTTGCAGATGGCGTAAGACTCAGGGTTCAGCTCTTGGCCATGCAGCGATACGCTGACCTTTTCGCTGATGGACTGGATGTACTCATCGCCCTCAGATAAAAAGCCACCGGTGCCCGCGGTCGGGTCATAAATGGTGACGATGCTATTGGGTGCGAGCTTATGGTCTTGATCAGTGATCACCAATGAGGTGGTGAGGTGCACGATATCGCGCGGGGTGAAGTGCTCCCCGGCAGTTTCGTTGGAGCTTTCGGCAAACTTGCGGATCAGCTCTTCAAAGATGATGCCCATGCCGAAGTTGCTGATGCGCTCAGGCTCCAACGGTGCGACGGCAAAGCGCTGTACCACTTGATACAGCAGGTTGGCGCTCTCCAGTTGCTGAACGAAATCCTCGAAGTGAAAGTGCTCAAAGATTTCGCGGGCGTCCTTGCTGAACGCCTGCACGTAGCTCATCAAGTCGGCCGCCGTCTGGGTATCAGACAACGTGCCGAGGGTCAGTGGTGAGGCGTTGAAGAACTGATGGCCAGCCGCGCGCAGTAAAATCATCTCGCGAACGGTATCGGGGCGACCTTCCTGAGCGTAGGTTTGTTTGATCACTTCATCCTTGGTTGGCGCGAGTACGCACTCCATCCGCCGTAACAGGGTAAACGGCAGGATGATGCGGCCGTATTGCGATTGCTTGAAGTCACCGCGCAGCAGATCGGCAATAGACCAAAGAAACGCAGCCGTCTGGGAATGATTTTCCGTGTTCACGCAATAACTCCTTGGAGTACGGGTAAAAACGCAAGTTTACCCCTTAGCGCTGGCGGCATGGCACAAAAGTGCCATCTCCCCAGCCCCCCTTGCTCTGCAGAGCCGACAGGCGATAGCCAAAGGCAGTACATTGCTCAGGCAGCACTCCCCCTAATAAAACAGTTCCTTGAACAGGTTGGCCCAAGAACTGGAAGTTGTGACAAAAAGCGCAGCCAATGGACCAATCACGCATAAATTCGTCTTAGCCACCAATTTGTCATCTTTGGTATCAGTTCGATACTGATAGTAGGCAGCCTTAACGTTATCGATGAGGCTGAACCATGCTGCAACGTTCTCTGTACTCGCTGTCCATTTTGAGTCTTTCCATCGTCGCAGCTCACGCCGTCGGGGGCGAAGCCCTTAATACTCCGCGCCTGAGCAGCATGGACAACTTCCGCGACGTGGCCGGCACTACCACTGCTCGCTCCACAGCCCACGATGGGACCCTGCGTGCAGGTGTGTTTTATCGCTCGAATGCGCTGACGCCATCGGCTGCGGATCTGGCCACGCTTGATAGCTTGGGCATCAAGGCGGTGTATGACTTACGCACACCCGGCGAAATCTCGACGGCGCCTGACGCGCCGCTCACTGGCGCTACTTATCAAAATATCGACATCCTCGGTGCCGCCACGTCGGGGGCAAATATCACTACCGCTGCAATCCTTAATGCACCGGATTCTGCTGCAGCCATGAAGTTGATGCAGGAGACCAATCGCGCTTTTGTCGGCGATGCCGGAATGCGCGCGCAGTTCGGTACGCTGTTCAATGAACTGGCCAGCGTTGATGCGGCGCAGTTGCTGCATTGCACTGCCGGCAAAGACCGTACAGGGTGGGCAGCAGCCGTTCTGCAAAGCATCGCAGGCGTCGACAGCGCGACGATTATGAGTGATTACCTGGCGACCAATGAATACTCTGCCGAGCGTATAGCTGCGACGTTGAAAGCCATGCCGCCGAGCATGGCAAGCATCTACGCTCCGTTACTCGGTGTAGATGCGAGCTACCTGCAGGCTGGGCTGGACCAGGTCAGCGCCCAATACGGCAGCATGGATAATTACCTCAAGCAAGGGCTGGGATTATCACAAGAAACTATCTACGTGTTGCGGGCCAAAATGGTCGAGTACAACAGTTTGCCTGGGCAAGCAGGGATGGTGGGTAACTCGGCGGCTGGTGCGAAGCTGCTACAGCAATTGCAAAACACCCGCTTGTCCGGCACCTACACGGCTTACAACTATTACTTGCAGGCTGCCATCGACAACCAAAATCTGGACGGTGTCGAGTCCACCGTTGGGGGCCAGGTCCACGCTGACGCCGCCAGCTATCTGCTGCGCCAGAATGCTTTGATTGATCAATCTGCGGCACCTTACGCAAGCGGTACCGATCTCAAAATGGGTCAATACCGATTGTGGTCCACCACACTGACGGATTATCTCGGCACTGATGGCTCCTCGCACACTCAAAGCAGTAACGAACACAACCAAGGTTTAATGCTGGGAGCAACCCAGCGCTTCTCAGAGCAATTGAGTGGCCGGGCAAGTGTTGGTTATAGCCAAGGTAAAGTCGGTGGCGCGGGTGGCTCGGTCGACACCGATTTGACCTTCTTCAACCTCGGCGCTCGTTACGCGTTGGAGAGGTTAGAACAGGGCCTTTTCGTCGACGCCAATGCCAGCGCAGGCTATTTCGACTACGACAGCAAACGGGAACTAGGCGGTGGTCTCGGTACTGCCCAAGGGGACAGCCATGGCAAGCTCGTCGGGGCAACGCTTTTGTTTGGCTATCGTGCTCCCGTCAGCGGCATGATTTTCGAGCCCGGCTTTGGTGTACGCATCAGCCACCTGGACCAAGCGAGCTTTAAGGAAAAAGGCAGCGAGTTGGCACTTGATGTCGACAGTAACAAGCAAACCCGCCGCAGCGCCTTGGCCAAGCTGGATGTGTCGTTTGCGCCTATTAGCCTGGGTAATTGGCAACTAGTGCCTGGCGTTAGGGTGGGGTATGAGCACACGCTCGGCGACCGTGACGTGCAAAGCAGTGGGCAACTGCTCGGTCTGAATATCGAGCAACGTGCTGCTTTCGATAGCCGTGATCAGTTCACAGGGGGCGTCAATCTCATGGCCAAACTTGGCGCGCTGAGCCTGGGTGCTGACATGAATGCAAGCGCCGGTGGTAGCCACGGCTTTGGGGGTAATCTCAAGGCCAGCTATGCGTTCTGAGTGACAGGGCAGCGGCCTCGACTCGCGATCAAATCGCTAGCGTCGAGGCCGCTTGCCTGACTTTACATCGGCTGGTCTAAGACCATATGCACTCTGAAAGTACTGGCAAAATCGGCCGACATTGCTGAAACCAAAGCGCAAGGCAACGTGCGCGACTGACGCTCCTGCCCCGTACGCCAGAGCATCGTAGGCATGCTGCAACCGCACTTGGCGTTGATAGCTCACAATGGATACGCCCATAAACCGCCGAAATCCTTCCTGTAAAGAGCGGTGACTGACGTTACTTAGTCGCGCAAGGTCAACGCCACTGAGCAACTGCTCGGGGTGCGCCTGAATGAACTCAACTGCCAACTTCACATGCCGGGGCGCAATCATCGGGGCAGGCAGCCGCAGTGCTTGAGTGAAGTTGTGAGGCCAGGTTTCCAGTACCGCATCGATCAACATTTCTCGCAGCCGAGAAGGCATCAACGTTCCGGCGTGAATCAACGCATCGAACTCAACCCCTGTGGCCATGGCGATCAACCCCTTAACGCCCTGGAGCGCTGGATTTTGCAGATCCACAGTTGAGTCAAAAACCAGCTGCTGCAAAACCGGCTTACCTAGAAGTGTCGATAAACGCTCAGTAAGCACCCCTCGATTGAGTGAAATCCCATGGTGAGCATGGTTGTCGATAAACCGCATCGAGCGAATGTCAGCCTTATCAATCGCCAAGCCGGTTTGCGGAGCTCCACATGATTCGGACGTGTGATTGAAGACAATTCTGCCCGCCGCGGGGATGACGAAGGTGATCTCGTCCATGGGGTCAGGCAAAAATATTGTGAAATTGCCTTGATAATGCAGATGGCGAAAACTGACCCCTTCGTGCCTACCGCAAACTCCGCCAATGATGATATTTGGAGTTTGGGACGCAAGGCCGGGGTAACCGTTACCAAACATCTTTGAGAACCGAGCAAAAAAGTCGTCCGACTTGAGATTATCGGCACGCAAAATTATTCGCTGGCGCGTAGAGACTGAAAACACCTTGGCTTAAACCTTGGAATGTTAACGCTATAGATGTTGATGACCTTAGCAATGGCTTGTGACAAGTTTGTTGCCGCGCATTTAGTCAATCGTATGTGGGGCCTCCTACGCGCGGGTATCGTCGCTGTTCAGTCGTTTAACAAAATTGCCCCATGGAACACTTCGGGGTCGATTGCCTGCAACTTGGGCTTTCTCATAGAGTACCCGTGCTACAACTTCTCACAGGCGCTGCTCCCAAAGCGGCATGACCATGGACAGGTAGAACTCACATGCTCCAACCCTTCAGCTTCCGGACTTCATCCTCTGCAAGCCCCGACACCACAGAAGCCAACATTTTCATCCATGGTTACAGCGCCGGGCACAGTGACAAAGACCAACAGTTTTTACTCGAAAAAATCCCCACTCAACTCAGTCATTACACCAACATCTTTGCGTTCTGGCCCTCAAGTCACTACCTGCACTTTGATAAATCCTCACTCTGGGCGCTTGGCACCGCCGGTCTTTCCTTCGGGACAGGAAGTCCTGCCTGGTCTTTTGGTTACTGGGGCGTTGCGGGGTCTTTTGCCAAAGACCGGGTGAAAAACTTTACTGATGCCCGCTCACGCGCAGAAAGAATGGGCGTGGTGCTGCTCGAGCAATTGAAAGAGTACCTGCGCGATAACCATCCGCAGATCAACACGATCAACCTGATTGGTCATTCGCTCGGTGGCAGGGTTGTTATCAGCACGTTGAGAGCCTTCACCCACAAACAGCCGCTGGCGATCAACGATGTGCTCCTGATGGCTGCCGCCGTCGAAGTAACCCCTGTCGAAGCGCGCGCAATGCGCAGCCTGCTCCAGGGGCGACTGATCAACGCCTATTCCAAAACAGACAGGACCCTTCTGTTGAACTGGGGTGAGTCTTGTCTTGGGCGTAACGACGTTGAACATTTCGAGAGCGTCGAGATGAACGACTTCGGCCATACCGATTACTGGGAGCGGCTACCTGAAGTGTTGGCCGAAACACGATTTAAAGTGCCCACGCATACCTCGCCAACCCAAGCTCAAGAGCCTGCAGCCACAGTCTCGCCCCTCTTTGCCCCAGAAGAACCAGATGCCGAGCATGAGATGACACTCAAACTAGATAGCCCTGAGGATGTTTATCAACATATCAATGACGAGCTCACACTGCTCCTCGGCGAACTGAGCCAGCCGTCAGCCGACGAAGCACTCAAGCAGGCACAGCGTGAGGCACACAAACGGCTCACTGAGCATCAGGCCATATTGCTCAAACGACTGGCTGAGCTGGAGCAAAATGCTGAGTGGAATACGTTCACCATTGCTTTCTATGGCGAAACCGGCGCGGGTAAATCGACCCTCATCGAGACTTTACGTATTTTGCTTCAAGAGCCCAGTAAGCAGGCCAGTCAACAGGCGTTCAGTGAATTACGTGAGCAGTACGGCCTCAGCGAGGACAACCTCCAGCGGCTACAACAACGCATTGAGTTAACCGAAGCCCGACTCAGCGAGCTGACGCAAGAGTTGAGCGCCACATTACAACGTTACGAGCCCCCCCATCGGGAGGCACAAAGCGCTCTCGACCAAGCCAACGCCCGCTCTAGCGAGTTGACGCAACGGTTAGGGCACACGCTTGAGCAGCACGAGCAACTGCACGCCAATGCTCTGGATGCAGTCACGCACCTGCAAGCCCTGCTCGCCGAGCGTAAAAGCACGGCATCACTCTGGCAAAAACTGCTGAATCGGTTCCGGAAAATGCCCGAAGAGATCCAGTTAGGTCAGGCTACTGATGCGCTGACGGCAGCCACAGCGACACGCGACAGCACCGCTGCGACCCTGGCCGAGGAGCAGCATAAAGCCCAACAGGAGCAACGTGTTCTTGAGCGCCAGCTAGGCGAAATCGTAGCGACACGCGACCAAGCCTGTACGGCACTAGGCGAGCAACAGACAGAGACCGCGCACCATCAACACACCCTGATCCAACAACGCCAAAACAATGAAAGCCAATCTGCACAATTACTCGTGCAATTAGAGAGTCTGGCTGACGGTGAAATCATCGGCGATGGCAGGGCCGACTACACCCGGCAAACACAGCGATATGATCTTGAGCTGAACGGCCAGCCTTTCGCCCTGTTGGATGTACCTGGAATAGAGGGTAAAGAAGGTTTGGTACTCAGCGAGATAGAACGCGCTGTTCAGACCGCTCACGCCGTTTTTTATGTCACTAACCAGCCCGCTCCACCTCAAACAGGAGACGCGCAACGTCAGGGCACATTGGAAAAGATCAAACAACACTTGGGGGCACAAACCGAGGTGTGGACAATCTTCAACAAAAAAATCACCAACCCCAAGCAATCATTGACGGGCCGACCGCTGATTTCAGACGACGAGAACAACAGCCTCGCCGGGTTGAACGAGAAAATGCGTGAGCAGCTTGGCAAGCACTACCAGGAAGTGTTCCCGCTCACAGCACTGCCAGCGTTCCTTGCGTCAACCGACCACTTCGTACCGGGCTCGCAGAACGCCAAGCGCCGAAGCAAGGCGCTTTCAGACTTTAGTTCCGATCAATTGCTGGAAAAGTCTGGCGTGCGCGCCTTCCTTCAGTTGCTCGGCGGCCCGTTAATCGGCAATGGAAAAACCAAAATCATTCGGGCCAACTTCAACAAGGCCAATGAGGCGCTCAATCACACCCAAGACACCCTGTCGGGCATTCAACAGACCCTGACTGCGCTCTCGAAAAAGCTCGGCCAAGAAGAGCTAAGCGCCAAGAGTCAATTAAACAGCAGCTTCCTGGCTCTTAAAAAACGTCTGGAGTCGTGCAGCGAAACGTTGATCGACGACTTCGCCAGCAAGGTACGCACTCTCGTCTATGCACGTATTGAAGACGATATCAGTAATGATGATTTTAAAAATGAGCTGGGCAGCCAGCTTAAATCCCAGCAGCGACGCCTGAGCAAACTCCTCCCCAAGGCGTTGAACGTAGAGGTTGGCAAGTTCCAGAGCGCGGCCGAAGACATCCTTGCTCGCTTCGAAAAACATGCGCAAGAGCTGACGATGAGCTATGCAAAGCTTGGCAGTACACGGCTGAACGAACATTTTGACCTCAAGATAAAAATAGACAACGGCGTCAATGTGGCGGGTTTGTTAGGTGGGCTACTCGGTATCGCAGCGGCGCCTTTCACTGGCGGTGCCAGCCTATGGATCGCAGGGGCCGCCGTTGTATCCGTGCTGGTGTCTATTGGCAAAGCCGTGTGGAGCGCCTTTAGCTCGGACTACAAAAAATCTCAGCAACGCGAAGCCACTGAGAAAAACCTCCGTACTGCCACCGAGCAATTACGTGCGGCACTGCGCGATAACCTGAAAATAGCTATCAGCGACATGCACAACACTATCGCCCAGCTCGATCTGGCACTTGAAGCACCTGCCAAACAGGCCGCTGCGCAGGTGCAAACGCTGGCTCGTTGTACCCATCGTTTGAAAAACCTCTCCCGCCAAATCGAAACCGCAGGAAATCTGTAATGGAAAACACCCTCGATACTTTCAAAGCCCAGCAAGCGCACGCTCTGACGCTGCTCGACAGGCTGCAGAAATTCCTCGAACAGGGCGCGCAAGCCGGAGTGGCAATCGACCAAGCCTTGAGCGGCAAACTCCAGAACGCCATTAGTAGTGTGTCAGACGAGAAACTTAAGGTCGCACTGATTGGCGGTTTCTCGGAAGGCAAGACGTCAATTGCGGCGGCCTGGATGGAGAAGCTGGACAAATCCAGCATGAGGATCAGCCACCAGGAATCCTCCAACGAGGTAAAAGTCTACGAAGTGGGCGAAGACTTCGTGCTAATCGACACCCCCGGTCTGTTCGGTTTCAAAGAACAGGAAAATGCCGAAACTCACGCCATCGAGAAGTACAAAGACATTACCAAAAAGTACGTGAGCGAAGCTCATCTAGTGCTTTATGTGATGAACTCGACCAACCCGGTCAAAGAAAGCCACAGAGACGACCTGACTTGGTTGTTCCGTACTCTGGAACTGCTACCGCGCACCGTTTTCGTCCTTAGTCGCTTTGATGAAGTGGCAGACCTGGAAGACGAAGAGGATTACCAAACGAACCTGCAGGTCAAGCGCGACAACGTGACAGGCCGGCTTCAGGAGTTGATCGCGTTAAGCGAACAGGAGGCGGCCGAGTTGTCCATCGTCGCCGTGGCGGCCAACCCGTACGATTTGGGTGTGGAGCACTGGCTAGCCAACCGCGAAGAGTTCAAGACCCTTTCGCATATCAGCACGTTGCAAATGGCGACGACGGGCAAAATCCGAAAAAACGGGGGCAGTGCAACCCTCGCCAATGAAATGCGTAGCAGCGTAATCCGTGACGTGCTCAGCAACCAACTACCCATCGCGATCGAAAACGATCAAAAAGTGTCCCAGGAAGTTGACCGGCTGGGCGAGCTCAATGTTCGCCTGACCAAACAGCTAACAATGACCGGGCAGCAAATCGAGGATGCACGCATTAGTCTGCGCGAGTTCGCCACGCGCTATTTCCGTGATTTGATCCTGCAAGCCAAGGGGTGCAGCCTGGAAACCTTTTCAAACTTCTTCGAGCGCGAGGTAGGTGCTGAAGGCATCATTCTGGCCACCCGTCTGCAGAATGAATTTAGTCGCCAAACACAGTCGATCACTCTCGAGGTCGCAAAGATGCAGGTTGGCTTCGACAACGAAGTCAACCACTTCAACTCCACCGTCAAAACATTTGGCAAGCAGGGCATTAACCACGTGCTCAAAGGTAACTTGATCAACAACACCACGGTGCTTGCCGCTCGCGATGGCCTGGCCACAATTGCCAAAACAGTGGGCATGGATATTGGCAAATACCTTAAGTTCAAACCATGGGGCGCAGTAAAGTTCGCCAAGGGCGCCAATGGCGCACTCGCCTTCATCGGCGTCGCCCTCGAGGTCTGGGACAGTTGGGAAAAATACAAACGCGAAGAAGCCTTTAAAAAGGCCATTACAGAGATAATCGACAACTTCGAAAAACAGCGTCAGGACTTTATCAACCTTGTGAATGCCGATCGCTTCAAAGAAGAGTTCTTCCCCGACTATCTGCTGCTCAATACTCGTCAACAAGAACTGCAAATTAATCTGGACGAAAGCCACCAACGTCAGCAGCGTTTGCTGGCATGGCGCGCCGAAGCAGAAACCATCGACGCTCAATTCAGAACACTGAATTGAATCAGCTCAGGTGCCCGCTGCATGACGTAACGGGTGCCTGAGAATCCGATCGTTAACCACTGTCAGACTGCACGCTCAAGGGCAGGATTGCTACAAAGCTTGCTCAACGGACGTTGGGAAGCGCTTGAGGTTACTTAGCCAAGGCGCCCCTTACTTGCGCAGCAGTTCATGCCTGAAGCGTGCTTCCAGGGACGGTATTTCCAACAACACATCTTCGTCTTCCCACACGTCATAAGAACGAACAGTTTCAATGTTCCCCGCCATGAACTCATCATCGAACGGAGCATCCTCATCGATCTCCTCATACAGGGATGATGTATATCCCTTAATCCACAGCTTGCGCTTCTCAGCACTGATTACGTAGCCTGACGTGTATTCATTACCCGCCAGCCGCACGGGTTCCGCAGTACCTTTACGGCTCAATGCCGTGATGGCAATGACTAAATGCGCCAGCTCATCCATGTCGGGACATACAAACTCATGGAAGGCAGGCCAAAAGGCCATATCCCCCTCTGAGCCGCGCCATCCCTTGCAACTGTTGATCGTGCTCAGGTCATCGTAGGGGTGTGAATGGAACGTACCTATCAACTCCAGCTGAGGCCAATACTCACCAAAAAAATCACGCTTTATTGCTATCGAATCAAAATCGGGACGGACCCAATCAGTGTGCCTCAGGGCCGATGTCTCCACCGTAGCAACTACGGCGACCAAGCGAGCAGGAAGCCCCTTACGGACCGGTAACGCGTACCCCCACAGCAAACCAAATGTTTCAAGATTCTTGTTGCTTCGCCCACGCGCATGAGATCGGTGTGACACTTCATAGGCTTCGATAGCCGAGGTAAGCAATTGCGGTAAAACATGATCTTCAATAATTACCTGTGTACGCATTTCTTTCTCTCATTGGGTGAGGCGGTCTGAAACGCTACACGAGTTCCTGACTCAGCCTTTACGCCAATGATATCAAATAGCCACAACCTTAACTGACCTGTACGAGCGCGCGTGCGCCTATTGCGAAAACCGCCACTCTTTGAACCTTGTGCTTAATCAAGCATGCGTCGCACCCGATTCGGTCGCGAAGCACAGCAGTACATCGAGAAGAATTTATGTGACTTGCCGCTTAGGTTGTATGGCTGACTCAATCTGGTAGAGATGACTTATTAACATCGACGTTAACCCTCATAGCCAAAAGCCACTAGCCCATCCGCCCTAATTGCCCTCCCCCCACCCAGCCCCAATACTTCCAACCTCTACCCCAACTCAAACCAAAAAAAACCACCCACGGCGGGCGCGGCCTTTAAACCTTTAACGGTTAGCCAGTAGCTAAAACAGGGCCTGCCCCTGCGATGTTCAGTGCGCCTCATAAAGTCCCGCCACGACCAAAAACCCATCAAAAACAATCAGCACTCCCCAGAGGTTGCCATGAAGCTTTTTCACTCAATGACGGTTCTTACAGTATTCGGCACGTTGGCTTTCGGCATGTCCGGGTGCCAGGTGGTCAAGCCTGCGGAAGGTGATCTTAAGAGTCGCGCTCAAACCAGTATTGGTAAGCCGGTTACGGATATTTCGAATATCCGCAACGATTTCAATACGACGTACTTCAGCGTTAAAACCGCTGGCGGGGAATATACGTGTGAGTTGCCCAGCGGCCCGATGGTGGCTCTCGCGTCCATGGGCATGGGAGCGGGCGCGCAGTGCACTAAGCAATAAGCTCGCACTTGCGCCAACAACTGGTTAACCCGTTTGTTTGTGCGCGAGTTCTCGCAATGTTGTGCGTAATTCTGTCGGGCGCACGGGTTTGGAGAGGATGGCGATATCGTTTTCTCGAAGCTGTGTCTGGATTTTATCGGTGTCGTGCCCGCTGAGTATCAACGCGGGCACCGCCCAGCCGCGTTGTTGGCGCAGGATGTTGATGCACTCGATGCCGGTTGCGTGGTTGCCCAGGTCGTAGTCGGCGATGATGACGTCGCAGTCGCTGTTCAGGTTTTGCCCGCTCAATTCGGCCTGTACTGTGCAGCCCCAGCGCTCCAGCAGTGCGCGGGTGGCCATTAATACGTTGTGATCATCTTCGATCAGGCAGACTTTCAAGCCTGTGAGCAGCCAGGCTTTGTGCTCGCCTTCTTGTGGGGCAAGGGTGGGCGGCGGCACTGTCGGCGCTAATCCATACAAGCAGGCTGACGTGCCATGGCCGACCCGCGAGCGGATAGCAACTTCAAGGTTCATCAAGTGGCCCAGGCGCTTGACGATGGAAAGACCCAGGCCCACGCCTTCAACGTCTTTGTCGCGCTGATGACGCACGCGATAAAACTCGTCAAAGACTTTTAGCAGGTGCTCTTTATCAATCCCCCGCCCCTGATCATGAACCTCGATCGCAAGCCCACTACCGCGTTTGCGCACGCCGATCAGTACCGGGCGCTGGGCACCGTATTTGAAGCAATTGGAGAGTATGTTTTGCACCATCGTTGTGAGCAGCACAGAGTCGATCTGGGCCCAATGCGGGCAAGGTCGCAGGCGCAATTCAACACCTGCCCACCGCGCAGCCTCGGCGTTTTGCCGCACCACGTCGGCCAAAAACTCCCCCAGGTGCAGGGGCTGAAAGGTGGGCAGTACGCGGCCGTTGTCCAGGGTGTAGAGGTCGAGTATCGAGCGAAAGAGTTGCGAGACGTTGAGGAGCGAGCGGTCGATGCTGTCCACCAAGCGCTGCTCATCATCCCCCAGGCGGGCTTCGCGCAAGCACGCGGTAAACAGGCCGATGGAATGGATGGGCTGGCGCAGGTCATGGCTGGCTTGGGCCAGAAAGCGCGATTTTTCCAGGTTGGCAGCCACGGCCTCTTCAGAGGCTTTGCGCGTACGCTCCAGCAAGAGGTGCGCATACACCGGAATCACCGTGCTGGTGATCATCAGCATCAGCACCATAAACGGCTGCGTCTGCCACCAGGGTGTCAGCCAGTAGACGATCATTAACGCCAGTAGCGCCAGCGCCGTGGCAATGGCCAGGTAGCGCGAACCATAGCGCATGCCGTTGCCCAGGTTGATCCAGACCATCACCGCGTAAAGAGGCAGCGCCGCTTCGGCGCCGACGATCAACCCGAACGAGGTCCCGGTGTAGTCGTGAACCATCCCCAATATTCGGCGCACAGGGTAATGCCCGGGCCACTGAGAAATGGCGTAACGAAAGCCAATGGACGCCAGCAGGAACAGCACGTAATAAAGGATGACAGGGAGATAACGATCTACCTGGTGCCCAGGCAGAAAGCCCAGCACGCTGATGTAGCCAATGGCGCAGAGGGTCACAATGATGCGCAAGTTGGCCTGGTCGAGTTCGGTGTTCTTCTGAAACGTCATACAGAGCATCCTGAACTGAGCATCTGGCAGGCCGTGATGGGCCCTACGGGTTATCAACAGGCTCGATGCTAAAGCCATCCTTATAAAAAGCCTGACTCAAGGTAAAACACGATATGTCATGCAGAATCATTATTGCCGACGACCACCCGATGTTTCGCGAGGGGATGTTGCGCACCGTGCAACGCCTGTTACCTGAGGCGACGGTAGAGCAGGCGGGGGACTTTCAGACGGTCAAGGCGTTGATACAAACGGGCGAAGAAGTCGACACGCTTATTCTCGACCTGCGCTTTCCCGGTTTGACCTGCATGAGCCTTTTGCATGAACTGAGACAAACATTGCGGCGCACCACGTTGATCGTCGTGTCAATGGTCGATGACCCGGCGCTGATTGAGCAGGTGATGGCATTAGGCATCGATGGCTTTATTGGCAAAAATATCGCCCCGGACGACATCGGGCAGGCGCTGCTAGCCATTCGAGAAGGCAATGTGCTGATTAAATGTGCGCCCTCGGGCTTGCTGCCACTGCACACCCATGTGCTCACCACTCGCCAGCAGGAAGTGCTGCGCCTGATTGCGGACGGCAAGACCAACAAAGAAATTGCCAAGGTCCTCTCTATTTCGCCCTTTACCGTGCGTATTCATGTGTCGGCACTCTTGCGCGCCTTGAATGTGCCCTCTCGGGCAGCGGCGGCGGTGAAGTATTCAGTTATCCATTGAGGCCTGACTGTATCAGTGCGCGAGTACGGGGTAAGTCATACAGATGGGCTAATAGCCGATTGATAGGCCACAAACAGGCAAAAAAAGGCACTGGTGATTGCTCACCAGTGCCTTTTTACTTGAGGGCAAACCTGCCCAGCTTGCTTACACCTGAGCGTTCGGCACCACCTGGATCGCCGATTGAGTGCCACGCGTCAACTCGCGGTACTCGTAAGTCACTTTGTCAGGCGTGACCTTGCCGCTGTAGCCCTTCTTGATGTTGGCGACGATGTAGTTGAAGTCGCTCTTGCTGCGGGTGGTGACGACGATGTTGGCGTTGCTGCTGGCGCTGGACACGTAGTTGCCCACTTGCGACAGCGGTTGCTGGAGGCGTTTGTCGCGTTTTTTCACCAGGGCCTGCGGGACGTTGACCTGCATCGAGTCCATGCTTTCGACACTGGCCGCGCCAACGTCGTTACGCTTGTCTGCCGGTACCGCCTCCTGGCGGGTCGTCAGTTGCACCACCGCGACATCGCCCGACTGGCGCTCGATGGCCGCCTTGGCTTGGCGGGCGTTTTCCAGGTCTTTTTGGCGACCCACGTAGTAACCGGTCGGCGCGCCCAAGGCCGCACCAATGGCGCAACCGACGCGAGGATTGCCACCCGTACCGGCCGCAATCGCCGCGCCACCAATGCAACCGAGCACACCACCGACCGCCGTACTGCCCACGGGCGAGTTCTGGCAACCACTCAACAACAAGCCGCTACAGGCGAGCAACACGGTCGATACAACAAGTGCACGTGACAAGGGCGATTCCTTTCGAGAGTGAAAATGAGCATTCATTGAGGCTGATACCCGTAGGACAGGCCCCCGAGCAGGTGCAGGCGCACCCGTTCGTTAAGCGGGTAAAACACCGGCTGGACCTGCGCCGTCCACTGCACACTGTGGGCAATGAGCCAGCCCATTACCCCAAGCGTGGAGCCGTTCTGGCGCTTGAGGTCGAGAAACAGCGGTTGTTCGGTCACCTTGTTGGTCCACAGCATCGGCACCGCCAGCACCACCAGCGCATAGCCTGCGAAGGCGGCCATGTAGAGCCTCGGCGGCACATAACACAGCGCCCGCCCGAAGAACCCCAGGCACTTGAAGATGTGGGTAAAGGCGCCGAGCAGGGAAAACAACAGGGCGATCATCGGCACAATCAGAGCCCGGTAACTGTCACGACCGATTTGCGCCTTTTCGCCTCTGTCGCGGTAGCTCTGCGGGTCCACCAGGCGATCTTCGATTAACTGTTTGGCATCATGGCTAATGGTCGGCCGGTACACGGTCTGCTCAAAGCCGCCAAGTGACAGGTCGGGTTGCAAGGTGATCATGTAGGGCAAATGCAAAGCATCGCGCCATTTGTTCTGTATCGGCAACTGGGCAAAAAACTGCCCGCGCGGCAAACCCGGATCGATCCATCGGCCGACCGACGTCAGCCCGGAGGCATAGGCGTTGCGGGCTTCAAGTTGCACGCGCTTGGTCACGGCCTGATTGAAACCTGCACGGTCATTGGGACGCCAATCGTCGGCCACCGCAATGCCCTTCTCGCGCAGCGACTGGCGGACTGTATTGGCATGGCGTCTGGGTACATTGTTGGGGGTCAGGCGGCGATTACGTTGTTTGAGGCTCTGCTCGTAATCGCTCCAGGCCTGCTGTTGGCGCCGGGCGATGGAGGCCGCGCTGATCGCCTCCAGGTAACGGCTGCTGCCCAATTGGTACTGGCGATAGCTCTCGTTCAGTTCGGCGAGGGAATCTTGGTAGTGCCGATAATTGACCGCAACGTTGCCGCGCACGGTTTCAGCGAACAACTCGAAAAACAGCTGAGCCTGGGGTTTGATTTTTTCGATCAGGTGATCTGCCGACAGCAGCATATTGGGCAATGTCGCCAGCAGGGTCTTGCCCTCGGGGCTCTGCAACTCCTCGCTCGTGAGATTGAGGCCAGTCAGTTTGAAATCGTCGTGCCTCACCAAGTACGTCGCCGGCACACCCAAAGCCGCACGCGCGCGCTCATCGGGTGTCGAGCGATCCACCAGGTGATTGACCAATGCCAATTGCGCATAGTACGTGGTGCCGATGCAGGCGACGATCACCAGAACCGCGCAGATCGTTGTGCGAAGACGGCTCCAGCCTTGGCGCAAACTCCTTTTCAGCACCGCCCCCAACCCCAGCAGGGCCACCGCCGTGCCGGCGATCAAGCGTCCGTAAACCTCAATGGACTCCACTTGATGCTGGCTGGCCAGACCACCGACGACATCCAGCAAACGGGCGTTGAAACCCATTTCGACAATCAGGTACAGCAGCGTCAGGGTCAGCATCACCAGTACCAGTACACGCTCTTGATGCCGGGGCAGCGGGTTCTTGTCTTTGCGTAGCCAGTGCATCAACCCACTCGGTGTCAGGCCGGTCAAAACCCGGACTCCGTGCTGGAGATCAAGTTGATCTCTACTCGACGCCTGGGTAACGCGGTCGCCTGAGCATGTTCAACGACGGCATCCGCCACCGGCTGTGGCAGCGTAGAAGCAATCGCCTCGTTGGGCTTCGGTTTAGGTATGGGCTTGGGTGCAGGTGCAGGCGCAGGTACAGGCACAGGCTTAGGGGGCACTGGAGGCTTGGGCGCCGGTGCGGGGTCAATCGCTGGCTTGGCTTTGGACAGGCCAAGCAGCAGCCCCGGCAGGTCGATCTTCATCGGCCCACGGAAGTTTTTATCTTTCGAGGAGTAGGTCCAGGCCTCGGAGCGTCGGCCATTCATCTGCATGGCGACAAAGTTCTCGCCGTTCTCACTGCGCTGGAAGGCCAGAATGTCGCCACAGCCGCCCAATCGATAGGGGCCCCAGACAGACTTGCCGGAGATCACCACCAGCGCAGTTTGCGAATCGCATTGAGCAGTGCGGTAGCTCATGACCACCGCCGTGTCGCCGTCCAGCTCCATCGTGGTTTCGACGGTGCTTTCGCGCCAGTCGTCCGGCAGTTGCACCTGCATTTTGCGCTCGTGCAGGTTCAAGTACGCTCGGCCAGTCGGGGTTTCCATGTGACTGAAAGGCCCGCTCACCGAATTAAAGCGACCGATCACCTGGTCGGCCTGCGCGCCGAACGCGCTGCACAGCAGCACAAGCAACAGGCTGCGAGTCACCAGCCTGGCCAGCACTTGCAGCACTCTGATGGGTTTCAACGTGCGTCATCCTTAACCGAATTCCTGGGCGAGCCGACAATTCGCTTCGCGCGGGGATGCTAGCACAAAGCCATAACCTCACGATAACGCAGTTTTTTGGTGTCTGCGGCCTCTGTGTCTCAGTAGTCCGCTGTTTTAAAAGCGTTACGCACCCACCTTCGAGATATTTGGAGGGCCGGAGCGAGACAGGCGAGCACAAACGATAAAGGTTAATTAATGTCGACATTCAAGCATTTCCACCTTCGCGCACCCGTCTAGTCTCCAACCTCAAAGCGCCCTGGCGTCGATCAACGCAGCAGTTTCCACCAGAGGAGGAAGGCATTGGGTTGGCAGTAAATCGCTCGTAGTACGTGTGCGACGGATCCAGATCGAGGGACACCCAGGGTGCTGATGACCCTGTAAGAACAATCGGCATTCATAAAAGTGTCACACGATTGTTGCAAAGTTCTCGGGCCCGATCTCACACGGAATTTCTTTGATGAAAAGCTTAATGAAGTCTGCTGCACTGGCTGTTGCTGTTTCTCTCTGCGCTACGTCGGCGGCATTTGCTGCTGAGAGCGTACGTCTGACAGGTTCCGGTGCCAGTTTCCCGGCTCCGATTTACCTGACCTGGTTTAAAGATTTCAGCAAGAAAACCCCTGGTGTCACCGTGGACTATCAGTCCAAGGGCAGCGGTGCGGGCGTTCAGGACTTTTTGAACAAGACCGTTGATTTCGCTGCAAGCGACTCGGCAATGAGCAAAGAAGACATCGCCAAAGTGGCCGAAGGCGTGCAATTGCTGCCGATGACCGCCGGTGAAATCGTTTTGGCGTTCAACCTGCCAGGCAACCCTAAAGAACTGAAATTGCCACGTGATGTGTACTCGAACATCTTCCTGGGCAAGATCACCAAGTGGAACGACCCACAGATCGCCGCTGCCAACCCTGGCCTGAAGCTGCCTGATCTGCCGATCACTGTGGTTGTGCGTGCTGACTCCAGCGGTACCACCGCGGTCTTCACCAAGCACTTGGCTGCCATCAACCCTGAGTTCAAAAAAGACCTGGGTGAAGGCAACACCGTTAACTGGCCTGCCAGCGACAAGTTCATCAAATCGCCGAAAAACGATGGTGTGACTGCCACCGTTCGTCAGACTCCAGGCGCCATCGGTTACATCGAATACGGCTTCGCCAAACTGGCCAAAGTTGACTTCGCTCAACTGCAAAACAAGGCCGGCGAGTATGTTGTGCCTAACGCTGAAAGCGGCGCCGAAGCCTTGGCTGCGGTGAAGATGCCAGAAGACCTGGTGGCCTGGCTGCCAGATCCGGACGGTGCCAAGTCTTACCCGATCACCACGTACACCTGGATGATCTTCCGCAAGCACAACGAAAACCCGGCCAAGGCCAAAGCCATGCGTGAAATGGTTGAGTATGGCCTGACTGAAGGTCAGAAAATCTCTGACTCGATGGGCTACATCCCGCTGCCACCGTCGGTTGTTGATCAAGTTCGCAAAGCGTCTGCCAACATCCAGTAACACGCGTGAGGTCTCTCCCGGCAGGCGCTTGCCATGCCGGGAGAATGTCCCCCCAGCTCCGGAATTAGCCAATGAACACACCATTTGTCGTACCGGTTAATCCGGATTCTGCTTGCCAACCACCGTCCACGAAGGACTTTCTGGTTGATCGCACCTTCCGTGCACTCGCTCGTATAGGGGTCGTTTTGATTCTGGCGTTGGTCTTCGCCTTGGTATTCGAGGTAGGACGCAAGGCTCTCCCCGGCATGGAAAAGCACGGCTTTGACGTGATTTTCGGCAGTGTCTGGGACGTTAACCAAGGCAAATACGGCATTCTGCCGGCTATTTGGGGCACGCTTTACAGTGCCTTTATCGCGTTGCTGATCGCAGGCGTGTTCGGCGTCAGCATGGCTATTTTCCTGACCCAAGATTTCTTGCCAGCCAAACTGGCTGCTGTGTTTCGCACCATCGTAGAACTGCTCGCCGCCATCCCGAGTGTGGTGTATGGCCTGTGGGGCATCTACGTGGTGATCCCGGCCATTCGCCCGTTGACCGCGTGGTTGAACACTGAGCTGGGCTGGATTCCTTTCTTCGGCACCTCTTTAAGCGGGCCGGGACTTCTCCCCGCGGCACTGGTACTGGCAATCATGATTCTGCCAACCATTGCGGCTGTTTCGCAGGACGCCCTCACCGCCGTCCCGATGAAAACCAAGCAAGCTGCCTACGGCATGGGCACCACCCACTGGGAAGCGATTCTCAAGGTGATGGTGCCTTCGGCCGCCACCGGTATTTTCGGCTCCCTGGTACTCGGCCTCGGCCGTGCGCTGGGTGAAACCATGGCCTTGGCGATGCTGGTCGGCAATGCAAACAATATTTCACTGTCTCTGTTTGCGCCGGCCAATACACTGGCCGCCTTGCTGGCACTGAACTTCCCTGAAGCCGGGCCCAACGAGATCGAAGTGCTGATGTACGCAGCCCTGGTGCTGATGTTCATCACGCTGCTGGTTAACGTGTTCGGCTCCATGATCATGCTCTACGCCCAGCGGGGTCATAAGTAATGACAAACCTCACGTCCCCTACCAAGGCGCTGCCAAGCCTGCAACGCCGGCTTGAAGGCCGCTCGCTGCGCAGCCTGATCCTGACCATGCTGGTGTGGTTTGGTGCGCTGCTGGCCAGTGTGCCGCTGATTTCCGTCCTCTACATGTTGATCACCCGCGGCGGTGCCCGCCTGAGCCTTGAAGTGTTCACCGAGCTGCCACCCACCGGTTTTGAGACCGGCGGCGGTTTCGGTAACGCCCTGGCCGGTACGTTTGTGATGGTCGGTATCGCTGCCGCCATCGCGGTGCCGGTCGGCATCCTGGCTGCCGTGTTCCTCGCAGAGCTGGGCCCGGACAGCAAGCTGGCCAATGCCTCGCGCTTTGCCGCCAAAATGCTCACCGGCCTGCCATCCATTCTGGCCGGTGTATTTGCCTACGCGCTGGTGGTGATGACCACCGGGACCTACTCGGCGCCCGCCGGTGGCGTGGCACTGGCCGTGTTGATGCTGCCGATCGTGGTGCTGACGGCTGAAGAGTCGATGAAGATGGTGCCCAAGATCATGAAAGACGCCGCTTACGGCATGGGCTGCACCCGTTCGCAAGTCATCTGGAAAATCGTCTTGCCCACCGGCCTGCCGGCCATTTTGACCGGTGTGATGCTCGCCGTCGCACGCGCCGCCGGTGAAACCGCGCCGCTGCTGTTTACCGCACTGTTCAGCAACTACTGGATCTACCACGACGGCAGCCTGGCGGTGATGAATCCAACGGCCTCGCTTGCCGTACTGATTTACAACTTCTCTGGCATGCCCTTTGACAACCAGCTCGAACTTGCCTGGGCCGCTTCGCTGGTGCTGGTGATGATCGTACTGCTCGTGAATATCGTCAGCCGTATTTTCGGCAAGCCCAAGTATTGAGATAGGGAGCACCTGATTTTGAACGTATCAACTGCGCAAATAGCCGCTCCGTTTATCACCCAGGCCCCTGTGGTCATGGACTGCAAGCTGGACAAGATTTTCTACGGCAACTTCCTGGCCGTCCGTGACAGCCATGTGCCGATTGAAAAGAACAAGATTACCGGCTTCATCGGCCCGTCTGGCTGCGGCAAAAGTACCGTGCTGCGTAGCCTCAATCGCATGAACGACCTGGTTAAAGGCTTCCGCTTTGAAGGCCATGTGCACTTCCTCGGGCAGGACGTCTACGGCAAGGGCGTAGACCCGGTTGTGGTACGCCGCTACATCGGCATGGTGTTCCAGCAACCGAACCCGTTCTCGATGAGCATCTTCGACAACGTCGCCTTCGGCCTGCGCCTCAACCGCTACAAGGGCGACATTGGCGACCGCGTCAAACACGCCCTGCAAGGCGCGGCGCTGTGGGATGAGGTCAAAGACAAGCTCAAGGTCAGCGGCCTGTCGCTGTCCGGTGGTCAACAACAGCGTCTGTGCATCGCCCGCGCCATCGCCACCGAGCCAGAAGTACTTCTGCTGGATGAACCTTGCTCGGCACTCGACCCGATCGCGACCCGTCGTGTGGAAGAGCTGATGGTCGAGTTGAAAAAGGACTACACCATCGCCCTGGTGACCCACAACATGCAGCAAGCCATTCGTGTGGCGGATACCACGGCGTTTTTCTCGGTGGATATCTCCCAGGGCACCCGTACCGGTTATCTGGTTGAGATGGGTCCTACCACCCAGATCTTCGATAACCCACGCGAACAAATGACCAGTGACTACATCACCGGCAAGTTCAGCTGATTAACAGGCGCCCGCACGTCAGCGGGCATCGGTTTGTTACAACATGCTTTTTACTGTTTTCCAGGAATACCAATGCCTGCATCGCGTCGTCTTGATCTGCCAGCCATTGAACACTCACTGCGTGAGGTTCAAAGCGGCTTTGCCGAGCTCAGCCGGCACTTTACCGAGCAGCGCGACCCGCTGACCGACGAAGTGCTCAACAATGTGCTTGAAGGCTATGCGCTGATTGATGACTATGTCGCTCGGGGTGTCGACCTGTTTGACCTTCAGCAACTCAACCTGATGCTGGAGATCAATGCGACCGTGCTGTGTGGCAGCGACCCGCAGCGTCGCCTGGAATACGCTCAGCACCTGTTGGCGACCGAGGAGCACTTCTTCAACAACGTTGAGGGAGGCATAAAGGACTTGTTCAACTGGTACGGCGCGCATCGCAACGAATCCGTCTGGAAGCGTGCGGCCGGGGTCTATGTACGCATTCTCAGTGAGCCGCAATTGTTTATCGAAGGCAATCACCGCAGCGGTTCTCTGATCGTCAGCTATTTGCTCATGCGCGAAGGCTTGCCGCCGTTTGTACTGACGCTGGAAAACGCCGAAGGCTACTTCAACCCGTCATCGGTCATACGCAATTCGGCCAAACATGGCGTCAGAGCGTTGTATGAATTGCCCAAGATCAAGAAGAAGTACGCCGCTTTCCTGGAAGATCAGTCACCGGCTCCCAGAAAGTTTTTTCTTAAAGACAAACCCTTGACCGTCATTCAAGGAAGGCACTGATGAACAAGGAATCAACCCTCGCTAACGGCCCTACGGTGGTCGGTCGATTAAAGCAGGCCGTCCAGGCCAGCCTCCCGACATCGCTGCAAAAACGTCAACGCGTGCGTATTTCGTTTGATATCGATGACACCCTCGCCTGCCAGCTTCACCATTGCGACGTCGAGCAAAGCCGTCTGCCCGATTGCGTCCATCGCTGGTTGGGAGAACCGCTGCGTTTCGGCACCCGCGCCCTCATCCGAGAACTGCGCCGCCAGGGCTGTAGCATTTGGGTCTACACCTCGTCCGGCCGCACCCCGGCCTACATCAAGCGCTGGCTCATGCTGTACGGCATCCGCGTTGACGGCGTGGTCAACAGTGATCGACACAGCCTTGCGCTAGCAGCTCGCGGGCTGTCAAACGCCCCGTCGAAATTGCCATCGGCCTTCGATATCGACCTGCATGTGGATGACTCCGAAGGCGTGAGGCTTGAAGGTCAGGACCACGGTTTCCGCGTTGTCGTGGTTCACCCTGAAGACGAAAACTGGGCCCAACAAGTGCTGGACGCAGTCGCCGTGGTCCAGGCGCAGCTGGACTGGCAACACTCGTTCAAGCGCCCAGCCCCGGCAGCACAGACCGCCAGGGCGTTTTCTTCCTGATCCCTGTAGCCCGCCACTCAGGGTCGCTTCGCAACCCATCGCAGCCTCATGCTTCGGCAGCGACTACAGGGTTCATGCAGCTTTTGTAGCCGCTGACGAGGCACGAAGGCTGCGATGCGGGCCGAAGGCCCCCCTTTCAAGGTGGCTACGTCCGGCCAATCAGCCGTCGCGGCCACCTCACCATCCCCACCACCAGCGCCAGCAACATCACCCCCAGCGACACCGCTTCGCTCGCCCCTACCCGATGACCCAGCATCAACATCGAGCCCACAACCCCGAACACCGGAATCAGCAACGACAACGGCGCAACCCTCGACACCGGGTACTCCCTGAGCAATACATTCCAGCCCCAGTAACAAAAATGCGTGGCGACATAGACCTGAAACAACAGCGACAACACGGCCACCCACTCAATGTGCGAAACAACGCTGACAAACGGCGCGCTGCCGTGTGCCAGCCACGTGAGCGCCAGCAACGGCAGCGGCGGGAACAGACTGGCCCAGACCACAAAGGCAAAGATCTCCCGCACCTTCGACTGCTTGATGATGATATTGCCCACGCTCCAGCTAAAGGCACTCACCACCAGCAACCCGTAGCCCACGGTCGTCCCATGGCCGGGGCTGCTCAAGATGATGCTGATCAGCCCCAACACTCCGAGCCCTACGCCGAGCTTCTGCCCAACACTCAACCGCTCGCCAAACAGCAACACGCCCCAGCCCAACGTGAAAAACGCACTGAACTGAATCAACAGCGCAGCGGTGCCCGGCGGCACGCCCATCTCAATGCCCAGGTTAATCAGCGCCCACATCGCCACGCCGAAAATCAATCCATACGCCGCCAGCCATTTAAGGGCGATGGGCGGTCGCTTGATAAAAAACACCCACGGTAGCGCCGCCAGCGTAAAGCGCAGCGCGGTGAGCAACAGCGGATCAATGGCCGCCAGCCCCAGTTTAGTGATGGGAAAGTTAAGCCCCCACATCGCCGTCACGGCGATGGCCAAGGCCAGGTGTTTGTTTTGCATCGTGATGGCGTCCAGTCGTCAACGCGGATGCCTGTCTGCATCCGCTGGACGTCACTATGCGCAATACACCTCGTGGCCCGCTTGCACTCCAAGGTCAACATTCATTAAATTCGGGCCATGCGCGAAATAGACATAGATCCTTACGAAAACACACCCCGCGATGCTGTCGTAACAGCCAATGACTACCCGCACGGGCAGCACTTTGCGCTGCACACCCATCAACGCGGGCAATTTGCCTATGCCGCCTGCGGGGTCATCACCGTGTTCAGCGGTCAAGGCAACTGGGTGGTTCCGCCACAACGGGCGATCTGGGTGCCGGCGGGTGTGGCTCACGAAATGACCATGGCCGGGCCGGTGACCATGCTCAACACGTACATTGCCAACCCGGTCGCCGGGCAACTCGCCCTGCCCGCCCACTGCCAAGTCTTCGGTGTTTCGCCCCTGCTGCGTCAGTTATTGCTGCAAGCCCAGGACATTCCTGCACTGTACGACGAGACCCAGCGTGAGGGCCTGTTGATGCGCTTGTTGCTGCACGAAATCGCCGCCATGCCACGCTTGTCCCTCAACGCGCCCTTGCCCAACGAACCCCGGCTCGCACGTGCCTGCCGCCACCTGCTGGCGCAGCCGTCACTGGACATCGGGATCGATGACATGAGCCAACAAGTGGGCATGAGCCGCCGCACCTTCACCCGGCTATTTCGCCAACAGACCGGCATCAGCTTTGTCGAATGGCGCCAGCAAGCCTGCTTATTGGCCGCAGTGGTGCGCCTGGGCAACGGCGAACCGGTCACACGAGTCGCCACCGACTTGGGCTACAGCAGCCCCAGCGCATTTACCAGCGTGTTTCGCAAAGTCCTGGGTGAGGTGCCGAGCCGGTATTTTGCGCACGCCAATAATTTGTAGGAGCGAGCTTGCCTCGCGATCTTCAGATCTTGGCCTAAGCCCCCTCACACCGCCCCAACCCCTGAAAACGCGCCTCAAAATCCTCCGCCAATTGCTCCAGCGTCACACTGCCAAGGCGCTCGATCAGCAGTGCTTGAGCGGCATCGAAAGCATCGGTGAGGGCGGCATTCACGGCTTGTTCAACCAGGCATTCCGGGTGGTCGGTAGATAAGCCGATGGCGAATAGCGAGGCCGAGCCGAGGGCTTCGTGGATGTCCAGCAAGGTCATGTCCGCCAGCGGTTTGGCCAGTGTCCAGCCGCCGCGATGGCCCTTTTCTGAGCGTACGTAACCTTGTTCCTTGAGCAGGGCCATGGTGCGCCGAATGACCACGGGGTTGGTGCCCAGCATCTGAGCAAGGGTGTCGGAGGTGGCCGGTTGTTCGTGGCGCGCCATGTGGATCAGGACGTGCAGCATGCGGGACAGGCGGGTGTCGTTTCTCATGGGCGTTCGTTTCAAGCGTGAAGGTGCGCCGAGTATCGCTCGCCACACTAAAAGTTACGAGAGTGTTGACACACTTACTTCACGTAACTTACGTTGTATCGAGAAATCTTCGAGGGGTCGAAGAATCAACGAGAGGCGTAATCATGGTTTACGACGTGGTGATTGTGGGTGGGAGCTATGCCGGGCTGTCTGCGGGCTTACAGCTGGCGCGGGGCCGACGCAAGGTGTTGGTGATTGATGCGGGGCTTCGGCGCAATCGATTTGCTCAGCACTCGCACGGTTTTTTGGGGCAGGACGGCCGTGCCCCTGGTGATATTGCCGCTCAGGCGCGGGCGCAATTGCTGGCGTACCCGACGGTTGAGTGGGTCGATCAATCGGCGGTAAAGGCCGGCCAGTGTGCTGAAGGGTTTACCGTGGTGACGGCCGACGAACAACGCTTTGCGGCGCGGCGCTTGATCATCGCCACCGGCATGGTCGATGTCCTGCCAGAAATACCGGGGCTGGCAGAGCGCTGGGGCAAGCATGTATTTCATTGCCCGTATTGCCACGGCTATGAACTGGACGGCGGGCCGATCGGGGTGTTGGCGGCCACGCAAGTGGCGTTGCATCAGGCGCTGATGCTGCCGGATTGGGGCCCGACCACCTTGTTTCTGAATGGTGTGTTCGAGCCCGATGCCGAACAATTGGCCAGCCTCGAAAAACGTGGGGTAACGCTGGAACGCGAGCAGATTGTGTCCATCAGCGGCCACGCGGATGTGACGCTGGCCAGCGGTCGTGTGGTTGAGTTGGCAGGCGTGTTCACCCAGCCGCACATGCACATGGCCAGCCCGCTGCCCATGCAACTGGGCTGCGAGTTCGAGGCCGGGCCGATGGGGGATTTCATCAAGGTCAATGCCACCCGCGAAACCAGCGTGCCAGGCGTATTTGCCTGTGGCGATGCCGCCGTGGCCGCTGGCAACGTAGCCATCGCCGTGGGTGATGGCGCGCGAACCGGGTCAGCGGCGCATCAATCACTGATGTTCCGCTAACCCTTATCCACCTGTAGGAGCGAGCTTGCCTCGCGATCTTTTGATCCTTAAAAGATCGCGAGGCAAGCTC